>JASJEA010000270.1 GCA_030064935.1 Crocosphaera sp.
GAAGATTTTAACCAAGTTATTGCAGAAAACCCCCAAGATATCAATGCTTATTTTAATAGAGGTTATGCTTATAGTAGTTTAGGGCAGTTTGAGCAAGCATTGGCTGATTTTACCCAAGCCTTGAAATTAGATCCTCAAATGGGTCAAGCTTATGTTAATCGGGGTAACGTTTATCTACAATTGGGGGAAGATGAAAAGGCGATCGCTGATTATGAAAAGGCATTAAAAATAAACCCCAATGATGCTTTTGCTCAAAATAATTTGGGGTTGGCTCATCTCAACTCAGGAAGCCCAGAATTAGCGAAAATTGATTTTAGCCAAGCAGTTGCCCTCGATCCTTTGTATGGAGAAGCTTACTATAACCGAGGTTTGGCTTTTGTCGATCTAGGGAAACCGGACAAAGCAAGGGAAGATTTTCAAAAAGCTGCGGATATTTGGCAAGAAATGGGAGAAACAGCAGCTTCTGAGGCTGCTTTAGCCGAAATTAATGCTTTGAAAAAATCTGCCCAATCACCAGCAAAATGATAGAAGTTTATCTTGCCTTTTTTAATTGAAGAACATAAAAAAACACTTGGAGACTAAGGATTAGTAACAGATGAAGTTTTAGCGAACCAACTATAAAACTCTTACATCAAGAGCCAAAAAAAGTAATTGAAAATAATAGGGATGCTGAAAATTTTGATGGTTTTTATATTACAAACTTAAACTTATGTTATGTCTCTTTCCTTCTCGCCAGAATACTTGTACCCCACTGTCTTCCATATGGAAATAGGATTTTTTGTTAAAATTTTTAAGGTCATCCAATCCCTGAGTTATTATTGTAGGAGCAAAATTCATTCTTATTTTTATCTTATGACAATTACTTTAAAAGTTCCCAGTATTGCTTGCGGTGGTTGTGCAGATACCATCACTAAAGCCATTGAAGGAGAAAAACCAGAGGCTAAAGTTTCTGTTGATGTTGAGGCGAAAATGGTAACTGTCGAAGCATCAGTTTCGACAGCAATCATTAAGAAAATTATCACCGAAGCAGGTCATACTGTTGAAGATTAATGACTTTTTAGTAGTAGGGTGAGTGAATTTTTTAGAGGTTATTTCCCCTTTTAAATGATTCTCTGTTTTACTCACCCTATTGTTATTTTTAGACTATCAATATATTCTCTTTAAGTAAGAAGTTGGATCACAAGCAACTATGTTTTTTCTAGCTCCTAATGCTAATGTTCTTGAATTTCAAGAAGAATATTTAGGGCTTACTGAAGAACTTGTTCCCATTTTTTTAGCAAATAATGATGGAAGATAATGCTTTTATTTGGCTACAAAATTGGTATAAATCTCAATGTAATGGAGATTGGGAACATACTTATGGAATTGATCTTAAAACCTTAGATAATCCAGGTTGGTTGATTGTTATTGATTTATTAGAAACAGAACTTGAGAATTATAATTTTGATGAAGTGTCGATTAAATATTCTGCTCATGACTGGATTAACTGTCTTGTAAAAAATGGAAAGTTTCAGGGAGCGGGTGGTTGTTTTAATTTATTAGATATTTTGCATATATTTAGAGATTGGGTTGAATCAAAAGAAAAAAAACGAGACAAAAATGATGATAAATAATAAGTGTGTATAGAATCAATTATTTACTTAAATTGAGAGTCTTCATGGCTGATTTGATAATGTCATAATAAGGTTTTTTAGTAACATCAACTTGTTTAGCTTCTTGACGGTTAATACCTAATAACCCTTTGCTTTCACCTTTACGAATACATAAAACTTTTCCTTGATTATTTCTAATTCTTAACTCTTTTTGTTGTGGGAAATAATGACAAATATAGTCTTTTCCTTGATAAGTAAAAGTATTTTGAGGTTTTATGTTTGCCGAAGAGGGTATCCGAATTCCTACAATATCTAATTCAATATTAACATTACCATTCCAATTATTTTCCGTCAGTTTATAGGCAATATCTAAACGTTTAGGTAAAGGAAAATAGGAACCAAACCGCCAAGCGATACCTTTCATTTCTTGCCCATTATCTTGAACAAAGACTAATTTGAGATGGTTTTTGCCTACGGTTCTTTGTTCTAATACTTTAACATTCGGGGTCCAAAAAACAGGAAAAGCATTTTCAATCCCCCAAGGTTGTAAACTGTCAATATGTTTATACAACTCATGATCTAACACTTTAAAGTTGGCTTCTCCATCAATTTTAACTAAAGGTTTGAGATGATGAGGTTCTAGTAATTGATGGGCAAATTGACTCAATCTTTTTTGGAAATCAGTTAATTTTTTACTGTCTAAACTAAAGCCTCCTGCTGCCTTGTGCCCCCCATACTTACCCAATAAATCATCACAATAGACCAAAGAATCAAAGATATTAAATTCTTCTATTCCTCTGGCTGAACCTCTAATTTTATGGATATCATCTTCTTCATAAGTACCAATAAAAACAGGAACCCCATAACGCTCAACCAAACGAGAAGCGACAATACCAATAACACCATGATGCCAGTTATGATTAATGACGACTAAAACTCTATCTTTTTTATAGTCAATCGGTTTTGTTTGGATTAAATGGATAGCCTCTTTTTCAATTTCTTCACATAAGGATTTACGTTTTGTATTAATTTGTTCACATTGCATGGCTCTTTCCAACGCTATTCCTGGATCATCTGTGGTTAATAATTCAATGGCTGTTTGTGGATCACCAATTCTTCCCACAGCATTAATTCTTGGTCCTAATTTAAAACCAATATCGTCGGGTTTTAATTGTTTTTGTTCTTCACTAACACCTGCCACTTGCATTAATGCTTGAATTCCTGTTAATTGAGAATTAGGTAATTGTTTCAATCCCTTTTTTAACCAACGACGATTAACTCCGACTAAAGGGGCTAAATCTGCAATAGTTCCTAGGGTAAATAGTTCGAGTAATGAGGGAATAATTTCTTCTTTTTTGTTAAATTCTTGAGCAAGGGTGACGGCTAGAATATAAGCAACGCCAACACCAGCCAAGCCCCGATAAGGAGAAGTTATTGATAATAATTTTGGATTTAAAATAGCATCTGCTGGGGGCAATTTTTCAGGAAGATCATGATGATCGGTAATAATAACTGTTAATCCTAATTCTATGGCTCTTTCTATGGGTTCATAAGCAGCAATACCATTATCAACTGTTAAAATAAGGCCAACACCGTTTTCAGCAAATTTCTCGACAATTCTGTTATTAATACCATAACCATCCTTCATACGGCTAGGAATTTCATAATAGGCCTCTCCTTCTAAATAGTTAAAAGCCCTCAATAATAAAGCCGTGCTAGTCATTCCATCTGCGTCATAGTCTCCACAAATAGCAATTTTGTCTCCTGTTTCAATAGCCTCTGTTAATAACTCAATACTGGCGAGTAAATCAGGAAATTCATTTACAGGATCGGGTAAACTTTCAAGATCAGGATTAATATAAATTTGAGCTAAATTAGGATTGTCGATTCCTCGATTTAAAATGACTTGAGCGAGTAAAGGAGATAGTCCGGTTTCTTCTGCTAAATGCTGAACTTTTTCTGGGTTAGGAGAGGCAATATACCATCTTTGATCTGGTAATTTCATACAAATTTATCCTATGATTTAAAAGGACTATTGTAACAATTATTCCTATGCCCCTCATTCAATGGTATCCCGGCCATATTGCCAAAGCCGAAAGACAGCTAAAAGAGCAACTCAACCGTGTTGACGTAGTCTTTGAAGTTCTCGATGCTCGTATTCCTCTGGCTTCCCATCATCCTGATATTACTGAATGGATAGGAGAAAAACCTAGGGTTGTGGTTCTCAATCGTATGGACATGATACCAGAATCTGTGGGGCAAGATTGGCTCAACTGGTTTGCTGCCCAAGGAGAGACGGTTTATTGTACTAATGCTAAACAGGGAAAAGGAATTCAATCCTTGAAGAAAGCAGCCCAAAGCAAAGGAGTGCATATGAACGAAAAAAGACGCAATCGGGGAATGCGCTCTAGGGCTGTCAGGGCAGTGGTTATCGGCTTTCCTAATGTGGGCAAATCAGCCTTAATTAACCGTTTATTAGGACGTAAGGTGGTGGCAAGTGCTAGAAGGGCTGGAGTAACCCGTCGCTTGCAATGGATACGTATTTCTGATACTATCGAACTCCTGGATGCTCCGGGAATAATTCCAGCTAAGTTGGATAACCAGACAGATGCTATTAAATTAGCTATTTGTGAGGATATTGGAGAAGCTGCTTACGATAATCAGCAAATTGGAGCAGCTTTAGTAGACCTCTTGGTTGAGTTAAACTTTGAGAGTATTTTAGTATCTCGCTATCAAGTTTCTCCCCTAGATATCACAGGAGAAGAATATATTGAACGTTTAGGAAACACTCGCTATCAAGGGGATAAAGAAAGAGCAACCATGCAGTTGTTGAATGATTTTAGAAAAGGAATCATGGGAAAAATACCTTTAGAATTACCCAGGTTTTCTGCTTGAAATTAGATTTTTTGTCAGTGTTCATTGGGGGAACTTCTTTTATTGCGGGAGAGATGGCCATTACTTTTGCTAAATCATTGATTAAACAACATTCGATGATATGGTTTAGTCTAGCTGAAGAAGTTTCCACTAATGTTATTTTTCTCTTTTCAAAGTTGATGCTGAATTTATATTTTCCCCTGTATGAGAATTGTGATGATCTGGTTAATCTTTTAAGTCAAAAAAAACGATCAATATAGGTAATATTACTCAAAATCAGGTAAATTCTTAACATAACTACCACTTAAGATCACAGTAAAGTAATGAGCAGCAACACGGTGGTTATTGACTACTTAGGTGGATAATTAAAGTAACTCCTTAAAAACCTGAAAAATTATGCAAGCCATAGAAGTAATTAATGCTGTTTATCCTAACTTTGAAAATTCCAAGGACAATCCAGAAAGTTACTATTTATTAAGACTCATGGACAGTTATCCCCTGGAGTTGAATGAAGAAGATGTATTTCTTGTTAGCTAATATAATACCAAATCTGCTCCTAGAAGCCCCTTTAAATTTGTATTCGTCAGAACCTTTTAGGGAAAGGTTTTGACGATATTTGGCCCGTTGCTCATAAATGGGGGAGTTAATGGTATAAATGAAGTTTTCAAACCCCTTTATTTGTAGTCAAGTATAACTTAAAGACGGAAAGATAATTAATCAATGATTAATTAATTCTTAACCCGTCTTGATGATATTGACTATGGTATGTGAAACAGAGTTTTATATAGATTGTTAGAATTTGTTCTTGAGATCCAACCACCTTAAATAAACCTAAAGAAATGCCAATAAAACTATATTAATCATTTAAGCTGACTGTGGAACTATATCAACAAAAACAGGAACCCGATTGTCAAGAAAGCATAACTAAAGCTATCTAATTGCGCCTCACAATAGTATATGCTGGCCTTAATAGCAGGATCAATTAAGGTTTAAGGAAATCGAAAAAGTGACGGTCTGAGATAGAGTAGATGTTGGCTTTTTTCCTTGTACTTTTTGTATTGCTTAGAGTGACCGAGTTGCTATTGAAATCTGAACTCCGTAGAAAAGTTTGCATAGTCCAGTCAGGATTGATTTATGAGTACCTTAACGCCCAAAGTCAAGAACACTAACATTAAAATTGAAGATGACCGCACAGGAATGGATAAAGAAACCCTAAAACGGGCGTTTCTGGATCATCTTTTTTATATTCAGGGGGTGAGTCGTTCCAAAGCGTCATTACGTGACTATTATATGGCTTTGTCCTATACCGTCCGCGATCGCTTGTTACATCGCTTCTTAAAAACCATAGAAACTTACAAAAAAGAAGAAGTTAAGATTGTTTCTTATTTCTCGGCTGAGTTTCTCATGGGTCGCCATCTTGGTAATAATATGGTGAACCTAGGGTTATATGACACGATGAAAGAAGTCATGAAAGAGATGGATATCGACTTTGATGACATTATCGAACAAGAACCCGATCCGGGCTTAGGAAATGGAGGTTTAGGTCGTCTCGCTGCTTGTTTTCTTGATTCCTTAGCCTCGTTAGCTATGCCAGCCATTGGTTATGGTATCCGTTACGAGTTTGGTATTTTCCATCAAACTATCCAAGACGGTTGGCAAGTAGAGATTCCGGATAATTGGTTACGGTTTAATAACCCTTGGGAAATAGCTCGTCCTGATGAAGCTGTAGAAATTCAGTTAGGGGGACACACGGAGAAAACCCACGATGAGAATGGTAGCCTCAAAACTTTCTGGGTAGCTGATCGCACCATTTTAGCTATTCCCTACGACACCCCTGTTCCTGGCTATAAAACCAACACAGTAAACCCCTTAAGACTGTGGAAGGCAGAGGCTAGTGAGTCCTTTAACTTTGAAGCCTTCAATGCAGGACATTACGATCGCGCGGTAGAAGAAAAGATGGATGCAGAAACCATCTCCAAAGTTCTCTATCCCAACGATAATACCCCAGCAGGACGACAATTGCGCCTAGCGCAACAATATTTCTTTGTTTCTGCCTCCTTGCAGGACTTAATTCGCATTCACCTGCGTAACCATGACAACTTAGACCAGTTTGCCGAAAAAGTTGCTGTACAACTCAACGATACTCACCCTGCTGTAGCTGTGGCTGAGTTAATGCGCTTATTAATCGACAAACATAATTATAGTTGGGAAAAAGCTTGGGAAATCACTACCAATGCCCTAGCCTATACCAACCACACCTTAATGCCAGAAGCCCTAGAACGCTGGCCTGTTACTCTATTTGGTAGTTTACTTCCCAGACATCTAGAAATCATCTACGAATTAAATTATCGATTCTTAGAGAATGTCCGAACTTGGTTCCCTGGGGATGATGATTTAGTCACCAATCTTTCCTTAATCGAAGAACGCTCTGAGAAATTAATTCGCATGGCCAACCTAGCTTGTTTAGGGTCCCATGCCATTAATGGAGTAGCCGCATTACACACCGAGTTACTCAAGAAAGATACCCTGAAGCATTTTGCCAAACTCTGGCCAGAAAAATTCTACAATAAGACCAATGGGGTAACTCCTCGTCGTTGGATATTATTAAGTAACCCCAAACTCTCTGCTTTAATTACCGAAAAAATTGGGGATGGTTGGTCAAAGAATCTAGATGAGATGCGCCAACTGGAAAAATATGCGGATGACGCTGGTTTCCGTAAACAATGGCGGGCAATTAAACAGGAGAATAAGCAGAGTTTAGCCGATTATCTATTGAAATACCGTAACATCCAAATTGACCCCAACACCATGTTTGATGTGCAGGTGAAGCGGATTCATGAATACAAACGGCAACATTTAATGGTTCTTGAGATCATTAACCTCTACAACCGCATCAAACAGAACCCCGACGGTGACTATGTTTCCCGTACCTTCCTCTTTGGTGGTAAAGCGGCTCCTGGTTACTTCATGGCAAAATTAATCATTAAATTAATCAATGGAGTAGCCGATGTAGTTAACAACGATCCTGATGTTCGGGGCCGCCTTAAAGTGGTCTTTATGCCTAACTTTAACGTATCCTTAGGTCAACGGGTTTATCCGGCGGCTGACTTATCAGAACAGATTTCCACTGCGGGTAAGGAAGCGTCTGGAACTGGTAATATGAAGTTTGCGATGAATGGTGCTTTAACCATTGGAACCTTAGACGGAGCTAACATTGAAATTCGTGAAGAGGCACACCCAGAAAACTTCTTCTTGTTTGGTTTAACGGCACAAGAAGTTTATGATCGCAAAGCACATGGCTATTCTCCCAGCGAGTATTATCATAACAACGGTAACTTAAAAGGTGTGATTGATCGCATTTCTAGCGGTTACTTTAGTCATGGCAACTGCGAGTTATTCCAGCCTATTGTGGATCAGTTAATGAATGATGATCCCTATATGTTGATGGCAGACTATCAAGCTTATGTTGATTGTCAAGATGCGGTAAGTCAAGCTTATCGGGATCAAGAAAACTGGACAAGAATGTCGATTCTTAATTCTGCCAGAATGGGTAAATTCTCCTCTGATCGCACCATTGCTGAATATTGTGAGCAAATCTGGAATGTTAAGCCAGTGGATATCAAAATTGAAGAATATAATCCCAATGGCTATAACAACTAGCTTTTGAGATGGGTGTTGAACCCATTATATTGAACAAACCCCATCTATGATTGCGATTGTAGATGGGGTTTCTCGTCAACTACCTCGATTCGCTATCGCTGAAATAGAGGCTTGAGGAATCCCTAGCAATAGGTTCACGGTACTCAAGGTAACAGTTGGTTAGGGCATAGAGATTTGGTGAGGTGACACGGCTAAATATTTCCCTAGTTTAGCCCACTGTCTGGT
>JASJEA010000271.1 GCA_030064935.1 Crocosphaera sp.
TTTGTAGGGGCATAATATATTATGCCCCTAGGGTTTTAGGAAATTTGCAACTCTTCAAGATGATTATTAATGTGCATCACATGGGCAATGGTATATTCTTCTTTGGTTAATTCCCCGTAGGTAAAATGAGGGGATAATGGTCCGTTATACTGTTCAAAGTCTGTGTAGGCTTTTCGTAAACGCAGTAAAGCCGCATCGATGTCATTGCCGGTTTCTAGGGTAGGTGCGCCAGGAATGGGTTCATCGAGGGGATGAGTCATTCTCCCTTTGGTTGAAAATAAGGAAAAGGCGACTTTTCCCACCGTCTTCTGAAAGATTTCCGGTCGGACTTCTGGATACCCTGACATGGAATATTCTACACTTTGGGCGCAGTGGATGAAAATTTGGTAGGGAGTAAATTCACCTGTACTGGTTAAGGATTTATTGGTTAATTCATCGATTCGTCTTAAGGCAGAGGCAATGGTTAAAGTGTTACTTCTTCCTTTTAAGTTAATACACATCTGAAATATCCTATAAAGTTGTTGACACTCCCACGACTCCGCTATACAAAAGTGGTGAGATTCTTGGCTCAATGATACTTATCTAGCCAATCTTGACACTATTTAACTGTCTGTTGCTTATTTCTGTTTCTCAGTCGGCTCTTCCCTTTGGAATAATAATTGAATTCCTAATAAGATTAAACCAAAAGCAACAAAAAAGAAAACGAATGTTCCTAACGAAGCAACACCCATGACTAAGGTTCTAACCAAAGAACCAATTCTGATAACTAAGGGGTTAGAAGAGGTTAAAGGTTTACTGGCAAAACTATGAATAATTGAAGCGGTTAAGTTATAGAGTCCATAACCCAACGCCCCTGAAATACTGGCTCCCATTAAACAGTTGAGAGGAGTGGGTTTTTTAGGGGCGGTTTTTTCCGAGGAGTTCGTCATGGGAGTATTGTTTGATAATCCAAACCTTATTATATCATATTTACCTCTAAATTATCAACTAAAAAAGACCACTTATCGGCAATTTCTTCTATTAGTTTGGTGGTTGGTTTTCCAGCACCATGACCAGCTTTTGTTTCAATACGAATTAAGACAGGGTTTTCTCCATTATGAGTATTTTGTAAGGCTGCTGCCAACTTAAAACTATGTGCTGGAACCACTCTATCATCATGATCTGCTGTGGTAATCATAGTAGCAGGATAAGGAGTATTAGAGGTTAAATTATGTAAAGGAGAATAGGCTAAAAGTGTCTTAAATTCTTCTTCATTTTCAGAACTTCCATATTCTGGACACCAAGCCCAACCGATTGTAAATTGATGAAAACGTAGCATATCTAAAACCCCAACTGCTGGCAGTGCAGCAGCGTATAAATTAGGTTTTTGTGTTATGCAAGCCCCTACTAATAAACCACCGTTACTACCGCCACCAATAGCCAATTTTTGAGAAGAAGTATAGTTATTTTCGATTAACCATTCAGCAGCAGCAATGAAGTCATCAAAGACATTTTGTTTTTTATCTTTCATCCCTGCTTGATGCCATTCTTCCCCATACTCTCCCCCACCTCTTAAGTTAGCAACTGCATAAATGCCTCCCATTTCCATCCAAACTAGGTTACTAATAGAAAAACTAGGAGTTAAAGAAACATTGAAGCCACCATAGCCGTAGAGATAAGTAGGGTTATTTCTATCGAGTTTTAAACCTTTTTTATGAGTAATAAACATAGGGACATTGGTTCCGTCTTTACTTTGATAAAAAATCTGTTTAATTTCGTAATCATCAGGATTAAAGCCTACAGTCGGTTGACGAAAGATGGTGCTTTCTCCCGTTAGCATATCGTAGCGATAGATAGTATTAGGAGTGGTGAAACTGGTAAAAGAGTAAAAGGTTTCTGTATCTTCTTTTTTCCCATTAAATCCTCCTGCTGAACCAATTCCAGGCAAGCTTACATCTCGGATAAAGTTCCCTTGTAAATCATAGATTTTAATAGCGGATTTTGCATCTTGAAGATAATCACAAACAAATTGATTATTTAAAATACCGACTCCTTTCAAAGTCTCCTCACTTTCTGATATTATTTCCTGCCAATTTTCTTTGTTTAAGTTATTAATATCAATACCGATTACTTTACCTTTGGGGGCGTTTAAATCGGTACGAAAATAAAACCTTGAACCTTCATTCTCAATAAAACTATAATTAGCTTCAAATTCCTTGATGAGTTCAATCACTGGAGAATTTTCTTGACTTAAATCTTGATAAAAAATAAGATTTTTCGGATCTGTTCCCTTCCAAACACGGATAATTAAATATTGTCCATCTTCAGTAACTCTGCCACTAAACCCCCATTCCTTTTTGTCGGGACGATCATAAATTAGTAGATCATCATTTTGAGAAGTTCCTAACTTATGATAATAGAGTTTTTGATAGTAATTTGTGTCCTCTAGTTTTGTCTTTTCGTTGGGTTCATTATAACGACTATAGAAGAAACCTTGAGAATCTTTTGTCCAAGATGTACCTGTAAATTTAGTCCATTTGAGATGATCTAATAAGTCTTTTCCTGTTTCTATTTCTCTCACTTTCCATTCTACCCAATCTGAGCCTGATGTGGATAAACCATAGGCTAAATATTGAGCATTTTCTGAGATAGATAAACCGGATAAAGCAACGGTTCCATCTTCGGATAAGGTGTTAGGATCTAATAAGATGGTGGGTTCATCATCAAGATTTTTGAGGGTATATAAAACACTTTGATTTTGTAAGCCATCATTTTTAAAATAGAAGTATCTTTCTCCTTTTTTGAAGGGAATACCATACTTTTCATAATCCCAGAGTTTGGTTAAGCGTTGTTTTATTTTGTCTCTTGCTTCAATGGTGGATAAATAGTCAAAAGTGAGCTTATTTTGTGCTGCAATCCATGTTTTAGTGTCCTCTGAGTCAGGGTTTTCTAACCAACGATAGGGATCTTTTATTTCTATACCATGATAAATATCAGTAACGTTTTGTTGTAGGGTGGTTGGATAAGAAAACTTGGGTGACATTTTGGGTTTGTGTAAGGATAATTACTGTTTATGATTTTATCATGAAACAAAACATCAGATGTTATAACTTAAATAATATAATAATCTATTTTATTTAGAGCATTTCCAACTATAAGATGTTTAATTTAATATTCAAATATATCTTTAATAACTTCTCTAATCTCTTTATCTGAAGGACGTTTTTGAAATCATTGATGATTATAAATCCATAAAAGTTTAATTATTCTGTCCATTTCATAGACTAAATACATAATCCTGATTTGTCCAGATGCTCCTTTAGCAGCTACCATAACTAATTTATAAAATAGCCAATTATCAGGTAGTTTTAATCCACTAGGGAAAGATTCAGACCTTATAAAATAATAATTAGATAGTGTAGATACAAATTATACATTCATCTAAATCTATAATAATAACCAAAATAAAATCTTTTCTCACCTGTTAGTCTTCCTGTAAGTAACTCAAACCTCAATAAAATTATTATGATAAAATAGTCTGAAGTAAAAACTTTTAATGTTTATGAATCAATCAATTAACATAAAAACAACTATTCCCCTGACTATTATAGGTTTAATTCTATTCATTTCATCTATAAAACCTATATTAGCTCATAGTGGTCATGATCATAGTCAAACTGAACCCAAAACGACTACAATAGAACCAGAAAACATACTATCTTCTCCACCTCCTGAAACTAAACAAACTCAAGAAAAAGAAAATAAAACCATTAACGTTACTTTGCAAGAAACCAAGCAATTCAATTTTATTCCTCAACCATCAGAAATCATCTTTTTATTACTGGTTGCTAACCCTATTATGCTCAAAATAATCAAACATAAACTAAATCAACAAGAATCTTTATGAACCGAATTAATAGAACATATTTACGTCAATTACATCATAAAATTGCCCCTTTGATGATCTTTCCTTTACTATTAACTGTACTCACAGGAACTTTATTCCAAGTCGCAGTCGTAACAGGAAAATCTGGTGATTTTATCTGGTTATTAGACTTACATCGGGGAAAATTTGGCCGTATTAACTTGGAGATGATTTACCCTTTTTTAAATGGTTTTGGTTTATTAATGTTAGGAGTAACAGGAGTTATAATTTGGTTACAAACTCGTTCTCGTTAATCATAAATTTTCCAAAATATTTAAAGTAAACATAACTAGGAATGGAGAATGGAGAATTGAGAATTGAGAATTGAGAATTGAGAATTGAGAATGGAGGATGGGGGATGGAGAATTGAGAATTAGTATCAAAGTTGAATTCTAAATTCCCCAAAACTTCTCAACTATAAATTAAACTTCTAACTTCATTCAACTCTTCTGCTTTCCAAACTCCAACGGTATTTAAACTATCATTTAAGAAGGCTTCCTTACAAGCATGACGTTGAATTCTTCCACTGAAAGTTTTAGGGATACTAGCAGTTTTCAAAAGTAAAATAGAATTAACTTCAACATTATGTTTACTTAAAACTGCTTGACAAATGCAACTAGCAATGTCTTGAATATTCAATCTTCTTAAATAGCTTCTTTCTACTTCTTGGGTAATGATTAATTGTTCTCCTTGCTCCTTTTTAAGCGAAAAGGCAGCCCCACAACCCACTCGTAAAGCAGGATGACTTTGTGCAACGGTTAATTCAATATCTTGTGGATAATGATCGTAACCTTCAATGATAATCATATCTTTAATCTGACCCGTAATATAGAGTTCTCCCCACTGGAAAAAACCTAAGTCTCCTGTTCTCAAAAAGGGTCCTTCTTTGGTATCCGATAAATAAGCATGAAACGTCTCTTTTGTTAACTGCGGTTTATTCCAATACCCCTGAGTAACACTAGAGCCTGAGACCCAAATTTCTCCCACTTGATTGGGTTGACAACGGGTTTTTGATTGGGGATCGACAATAATAATTTTGTCAAAAAAAGTTTGTCCACATCCTACCAAAATTTTACTCTCTGTCTCCTTACTTATTCCTAATTCAACTTGATGCTTTCCTAACGCTTTGGTATTAACATTCTGAAACACGGGAGAAGCGGTTTTTAACCCACCAGATATAAATAATGTGGTTTCTACCATCCCATAACAAGGATAAAAAGCTGTTTTTCTAAAGCCATAGGGGGCAAATTTTTCGGTAAACTGTTTGAGGGTTTTTTCGCTGATTGGTTCAGAGCCATCAAAGGCAACTGTCCAACTTTTCAGATTAAGATCGCAACACTGTTCAGGGGTAATTTTACGAACACAGAGATCATAGGCAAAATGAGGTCCCCCACTGGTAGTTGCTTTGTAACGATTGATTGCTTTTAACCAAAGAACAGGATTATTGAGAAAAGCAGTAGGAGACATTAAAATAGAGGGAACCCCTAGATACAAGGGTTGAATTATATTCCCTACCAATCCCATGTCATGAAACAAGGGTAACCAACCTACCACAACGGTTTTTTCAGAATGACCCATGGCCATTTTCAATAACCGTTCATTATGTAGTAAGTTGCCATGACTCACCATAACTCCTTTTGGTTCTCCAGTGGTTCCAGAAGTATACTGGAGCAATGCAATTGTATCTTTTGTTAGTTCTGGTTTTGTCCAGTCAGAGGCGAGTTCCTGGGTAATCCTTTCGGTAAGTAACCACTTGATATTCTTTAATTGAGTTTCTTGCTTAAATTTAGTTTGTATCTTCTCTAATAAGGCATTTGTGGTTAAAACTAAGTTAGCTTCAGCGTCTGAGATGATGCTTTGCAGCCGTTTATTATTATGATAGGAGCGAGAGGGATCGGCAGGAATGGGAATAACTCCTGCATAAAGACAGGCAAAATAAGCAATTAGAAACTCCTCACCAGATTTATATAACATTAAGGCACGATCGCCTGGTTGAGTCATGGACTGAATAACAACGGCGATCGCTTTAGCTTTTTTGTCTAACTCTCCATAAGTCAGACGACTGGATTCGTTTTCTCCATCAGCTAAAAAGACATAAGCGGTTTGTTGCGATTTATGCTTGGCCTGATAAGCAAGAAGATCAACGACTGTAGGTAATTTCTCTATGTTATTATTTCTCGAAGGGGTTGTTAGTTTCATCGACTTTTCCCAGCATATACTGATTTTAATAAATAATCTTACGGTAGCATAATCAATTCAGAAGTTAGGGGTTAGAAGTTGTAGTTATTATTAAGAACTTCTCCCACTTTTTTGTTGATCAGCAATTTTTTGAAAAATTGCTGACTCCTTATGCTTCTGTTGTACTGGAAATTACTATGTCTTGATAACAGTATATATATGTAAATCTGTCTTAATCTGTAAATATACTGGAGCGAGGTAATTCTAAATTATAAATTCTAACTTCTGATTTATCAATATTTTTCAGTTAAGTTAGATGCTGTTTGGGATACAGTTAAGCAAGATTTACTCGTTTTACAATTAATGATTGAGCCTTTACTGAGGAAATTAACTGAGAATCAAGAAAATAACTAAATTAATTAACTTAAATTCCGACTTTTCTCACCCTAAAAGTTTGATTCAACCTCCAACAAGTCACCTAATTAACCAACCAATTAAATAACCTAAACCGATACCACTTAAACTAACACCTGAAAGGATTAAAAATATATTAACTGGACTAAAATTCTCTTCTTCTAGTTTTTTCCCAGCCACAGCAATAGCCAATGCCAAAGCCAATGCCACAGGCCGAGCCCATGCCACAGCCCCAGCCATAGCCGCAGCCACAGCCCCAGCCACAGCCCCAGCCACAGCCCATGCCACAGCCCATGCCACAGCCCCAGCCACAGCCCCAGCCATAGCCGCAGCCACAGCCCATACCACAGCCCCAGCCCCAGCCCCAGCCACAGCCACAGCCACAGCCCAAAAGGGAGTTTGAGTTATTGCTGTCGTTATGCCATAAATACCATAAATTAAAAACAGAGTGGTTAAGCTTATCCAGGGAATTTTTCTTGATTGATAGTTAAAACCCCGTAGATTATGACTGTTAGTTGATTTTTGAGGTTTAATGACCTCTTTTCGATACTGTGGCGTAACAGAAGGAGGGGGTTGAGGGGGTTCTAATAACCCAAGCCATGCGGAAATAGACTGGGGACGATCTTCTTTTTCCAATGCCATTCCCTCCAGAATAGCCTCGTTAATATGTTCACTGAGTTGACGATTAATTTTCTGAGGCGGAATGAGAAGACTCTTCTCATTTAGTTTCCGTTCCATCGAAGGAGTGGGGCGTTTTCCTGTCACAGCGTAGTAAAAAGTAGCAGCAAGGGTATAAACATCGATGGTATATTGACGCTCCTTACTACCTCGATATATTTGTTCGTAGGGCGCAAAACTAGGGTTGGCTGCGTTACTTGTAATACTATGAGTCGCAGGAATGATATTTTTAGCGATGCCAAAATCAATTAAAATAGCCTCACCATCCTGAATCATAATATTGCCGGGATGAGCATCTCGATGCACCATTTTTGCCCGATGGATGGTTTCTAAGGCTTTCCCAATTTGACGAATATAGATTAAACATTGCCCTTCTGACAAACGCCCTTGAGTCTTGATGATCTCCATCAAGGTTTGTCCCCTAATAAAATCCATCACTAAACAGGGTAATCTGTCTTCTAGGAAATAATCTCGAACCTTAACAATGTGAGGATGGGGTTTAGCTGAAAATTTGGCTAATCTTTGCCCTTCATCTTGGAATTGCTGCACATATTGTTCATACTCGATGTCTTTTTTTTGCAGTAAATCAGGGGTTTTGATCACAACTTCTGTATTAAGGTTTATGTGACGCGCATGATAAGTGATACCAAACCCTCCTCGCCCCAAGACTTTGATAATCTCGTATTTTCCTCCCTGTAATTTTTGGCTGGTTTGCCAAACCATAACATCGTTTTACGTCTTTCTCTGAAATTGTACTGGAGGAAAACAGAAAATGGAACTTTGAACCTAAAACAATACATAAATATCTTGATAAAGATTTATTTGTACTAAAAAGCCGCCAACAAAATAAACATAACCAGACTCTCAACCCTAAAACAATACATAAATATCTTGATAAAGATTTATTTGTACTAAAAAGCAGCTAAGAAAATAAACATAACAAGAGTCTCAACCCTAAAAACAATACATAAATATCTTGATAAAGATTTATTTGTACTAAAAAGCAGCCAAGAAAATAAACATAACAAGACTCTCAACCCTAAAACAATACATAAATATCTTGATAAAGATTTATTTGTACTATAATATTCAGTAATAATAAATTTGCAAAAAGCTTTAAGGTTTAGGGGAAGACGAAGGACTAGGGGAAACCGTAGGAGTTGGTTGGGGTGT
>JASJEA010000272.1 GCA_030064935.1 Crocosphaera sp.
GTTTTGTACAAAAATTTTTGTACAAAACTAAACCTCTAAAATAAGTGATTATACTTTATGCTCATCCTGACAAAGAACGAGATGATTATACTTAGTTAACTTTGCATTCCAATGAGGTTCAACCATAATGGTACTAATCTTTTCAACTATAATTGCTGGCCCTTTAATCACATCTTGTGGTTGTAAGTCTTCTCTTTTATAAATTGGGGTATCTTGCCATTTATTTTCCGTAAATACTGGCACAATTTCTATGGTTTTTGGCAACTCATCTAAGGGACGAATACGAGTTATTAAGGGTTCATCGGGACTATCCATAATTTGAATAATTTCCACAGAAATAGATTCTACAATCAGCATTTTTTGAGGTTGAATAAAACCGTATCTTAACTGATGTTCTTCCTCAAAACTTTTCTGCATTATTGTCACATCATTAGCAAAGTTGACTAATAAAGTTGAGTCAGTGCCTTGATACTTTAAAGTGACTTTAGGGACAATTTTTTCTCCTTTAATAGATTCATGGATATCTAGTTCTTTCCTGACTTCCTTTTCTAAGGACTTAATGATGTGTTTTAAATCAGGAATTAAGTTGTAGTTTAATGGTTTTTCGAGGCTACTTTCTTTAATAACCCTGATATCAGCTAAACCCATTCCATAAGCACTTAAACCACCTGCATAGGGATGAAGGAATACGGTTTTAATTCCCAAAGTATCGGCAATTAAACAAGCTACTTGACCCCCTGCTCCCCCAAAGGTACATAAAGTATAATGAGTAACATCATACCCTTTTTGGAGGCTGATTTTTTTAATCGCATTGGCCATATTTTCTACAGCAATTTTAATAAAACCTGCTGCAATTAGTTCAGGACTATTTTGATGATTAGTAACTTGATAAATTTTTTGAGATAGTTCTAGAAATTTTTTATTAACTATCTCTTTATCTAACGGTAAATTACCTTCTTTTCCGAAAATATGGGGAAAATATTGAGGCTGAATTTTTCCTAACATTACGTTAGCATCGGTTACCGCTAAAGAACCTCCTCGACGGTAACAAGCAGGACCAGGATTAGCTCCAGCAGATTCTGGCCCAACTTTAAAACTAGCACCATCAAAGTTCAAAATGGAGCCGCCACCAGCAGCAACGGTGTGAATACTTAATACTGGGACTTGCATTCTAGCACCAGCAATTTCATTGTCGAGTTGTCGTTCATATTCTCCTTTAAAATGAGCAACATCTGTAGATGTTCCTCCCATATCAAAGGTAATAATTTCTTTAAAACCCGCTCTTAAACTGGTTTGTACTGCTCCCACAATTCCACCAGCAGGGCCAGATAAAATACTGTCCTTACCTTGAAATTTATGGGCATCAATCAATCCTCCATCTGATTTCATGAACATCAATTTTGTATCAGGCAATTGACTAGAAACTTGATCAACATAGCGTCTTAAAATAGGTGACAAATAAGCATCAACAACCGTTGTGTCTCCTCTAGAAACCAGTTTCATTAAAGGACTAACTTGATGAGAGATAGAAATCTGAGTAAAACCGATAGTTTTAGCAATTTCTGCTACTTGATTTTCATGATTTGGATAACGATAACTGTGCATAAAAACAATGGCACAGCTTCTTATTCCTTGTTGATAAACTTGTTGTAAATCTTTTGTTACTTTTTCTACGTTAACAGGAATTAGTTCATTCCCATTGGTGTCATATCTTTCTTCTACTTCAATAACTAATTCATATAACATAGAAGGTAAAATAATTTGACGGGCAAAAATATTAGGACGATTTTGATAACCTATTCTTAGCGCATCTTTAAACCCTTTTGTTATTAATAAAACTGTGGGATCACCGTGTCTTTCTAGTAGCGCATTAGTGGCAACGGTTGTACCCATTTTCACTACTTCTATTTTTTCCCTTGCTATGGGTTCATTATCAGCAAGACATAGTATATCTCTAATACCTTTAATAACAGCATCTTGATATCTTTCAGGGTTTTCTGAGAGTAATTTATAGACAATTATCCATTTTTTATGAGGTAAAGGAACAATTAAATATTGTTCTTGTTTTTGGGATAATTGCTTGATGATTTCTGGATCATTAACAACTGCAACAATGTCGGTAAAAGTACCACCACGATCTACAAAAAATTGAATCATTGTCTTGATTGATTGTCTTTAAATTTACACTACAATTGCAATACCAATAAAACAACTTCTATTGGTATTAAAAAAAATTGACTACAGTTATGCTTTGATATCTGTGATAAACATATATCCTGGTGCGTGAGTAATCGCAAAATTAACCCCACTATTCTTAATAGCTAACTGTGGAGTAACGCCACAAGCCCAAAATACAGGTATTTCTTCATCTTTAATGCTAACTTGGTCTCCAAAATCTGGTTTATTAATATTACTAATACCAATTTTTGTAGGATCTCCAAAATGAATTGGTGCGCCATGAGCTTTAGGAAATTTACTGGTAATTTCTACTGCTTTAATGGCTTGAATTGGAGTGAAAGGACGCATAGAAACCACTAAATCACCTGAAAAAGAACCAGCCGTTTCACAGGGGATATTGCTAA
The DNA here is from genome assembly GCA_030064935.1 of Crocosphaera sp. Classification (GTDB taxonomy): domain Bacteria; phylum Cyanobacteriota; class Cyanobacteriia; order Cyanobacteriales; family Microcystaceae; genus Crocosphaera. The sequence continues at coordinate 2,583 of JASJEA010000272.1, forward strand.
TATACATGGGTACATTTTTGTTTTCTTCAATGTGTCTAACGGGTAAATTTGCCTCTATCATTGCTGCTTCAAAACTGAAAGAACAACCAATTAAAAAAGCAACAAAATCATCTCGCCAATATTGCCTAATATCCCTTACTTTTTCTAATAATTCCCCATTCTGAAAAATATTATACAGAGGTAAATCAGTCCTTAAATCTGCTCCAGGAGCAACCATTTTGGGTTCAAAACTGCCTACATCAGTCACGTCGAGAATAGGACATGGTTTAGGATTTCTATGACAGAAAAGTAAAAAATCAAAGGCTGATTTTTGGGAAATAATAACAAGATTAGCTTGTAAATATTTGTCACATAAACCAGTGGTTGGTCTCATGAATTTTCCTGTTCTAATTAATCTACGAATCTGTTCAGTTGTTCTATTTTCTAAGTTCTCCACTGATGATTCCTCTTTTAAATATTGGTTCCTATTCTCACAATAACAACTGTTGAGAAACTTGTCTGCTATCAATATCGAAAATGTTTGCTATAAATGTATTTAAACTGTATCCCATTGCCATTTTTCTCTGTTTTTATTAAATTTAATTTTAGCAATTTCTGTCGGAGGATTAAGGCGATCGCCATTTTCTATAAATTCTATTTTCCCAGTTACTCCATTAATTATTTTCTGATTTCTCTTCAAAAAAATATCCATCTTTTCTGATAAATCTTGATGATTATTAATTGAGTATTTTTCTAAAGTTCTAAAAACAGTTAATACAGCATCAAAAGCAGTCGCACTTCTCCAAGTTAAGTTATTATCTCCCCATAGTTTTCTTCCAAGACTACAAAAGTTTGTTGACATATTATTATTACTATTAATTCCATTATTGCTACTATTAAAATGCCAAGGTATACAAGCAATAATATTCATATTTTCGTGAGTAATTAACTCTAGCTGCTTAAGTTCATCAACCCAATAAATAACATTTTCTTGGTAAAAAGTTGCTGATCCTGCAATCAAGCAATTACTCACATTTAGTCTACTAATAAACCCCGTATTATTAAGTGAATTTGGTTCAATTCCACCATCAGGAATTATAAATATAATATCAACATTTTTATCTATTATTTGAGTTAAATATGAACGTATTTTGTGACGATTTCCACCTAAATTACTATAATCACCTAAGTGGTTAAATAGACTTTTATTTTGTTTTAAACAAGTTTTAATTGTCTTTTGATAAGATGAACTATAACTACTATTTTGATTATAAATAATAGAAGTATTTTGATACTTATTATCTGTAGATATTTCAGTTAAATAATTAACTAATTTTTGACCAGCAATCATATCTTTAGTGTTTAATCTATAAAAAACCCATTTTTCTCCTTCTGATAAATCAGAAAGCTCATTAGATGTACTACTAAAATTAAGCAATACCATACCATGCTTTGAATAGATAGGAATTGCTTTTTTTGTCATTTCTGATGAATAATGACCTAAAACAGCAATAATATTTAATTCTGAGCATAATTCACATAATTTTTCTGCTATTTTATTAGTAGAAAAATGTATATTATTAGGTTCATTAACAATAAGAATTTTAATCACTATTTTTTGAGTATTTTGATTGATACTAAAAAATTGTTGCTGCAATTCCTCTATATATTCTAAGTTTGATAAATGTTGATATATAGAATAATTAATAAGAGATTGAATTTGAGCAATACCTCTTAAAATTTCACTAGCAACTTTACCTTGATTATGATGAAAAGGTACAACTATGGCTAAAGTATAAATCTTAACTTCTTCTTCTTCCAAGGTATTTTTATATTGCTCAATCAAGCAATTATTTAAGTAAATTAAAGTTTCTGGATTACCTACGCTATAACGTTCTTTTTCTTTTTTCCAAGCTGATAAAAACAAGCGATATGCTTTATAAAATAAACCCATTTTATAAGCTTCTATCCCTTCAATTTGATTCTGAACAATATCTTTTTCTTGCGAAAAGATAAATAATTGATTACCCAAACTACTTTGAAAGTTATCATCATTTAGTTGAAGGGGTGGATTAAGTCGATAATTGTTACTAGGATCAAGTAAAAAATTTAATATTCTAGTCCAATTTCCAGCAATTTCTGCTTGTTCAACTCTCATTAATTGTGCTATTCTTGGGTAAATGTATTTGTTTAAGCGATCTCGAATCCCTTGTGCTGTGATATTCTGTTGTTCTGCAATCTCATTATTAATACATCCTAACAAGAATAAAGCAATAATATTTTCATCATGTTCTTGAATTTTTCCATTTCCTGGCTCCTGTAGAATATCATCTATAAATTTATCAATATCAGCTTTCAACCTTTCAATAATTTGCTGTTTAATTATTCTATCCATTGATTACCTCGGTTTTCTCATTACGATAATTCAATTCAATGGTAATTAAACTTATTAATTAGGGAAACAATGATTATAGAAAAATTTTATATAACTATAAAACTTACATTCTGTCAAACCAGAAGACTTCTTTTAAAAGTCTAGAATGGCTTGTTAATTTTTATTGATAAATTAATTATTTCTAATACCAATTAATCCCTTTCATTGTATTTTCAAGTTCTTCAATCAAATTATCTAAATTAATTTGTTTCTCTTCAAAACAAACAGGAGGAAAAGGATCGCATTGATAATAAATTAATTTAATTTGACCTTTATTAACAGCAATGATAGCCACTTCTTCCTGAAAGTTATAATTATCAATAATCCCTAAAATCTCCTGTATTTTACCTTCAACTTTTTTATTTAATTCCTCAAGAGATTGCCGGGAACAACGAATAAAATGGGGCTCAGGTTCCAAATCAATTCCTAAGACATCTTTTTCTTCTTCCCACTCATTTTTTAAACCCCAAGCCAACGCCCCTAAATTCTGTTTATTTTCATCAACAAACCGATCCAATTGATATCGCCATTGATTTTCTAAATTATCTGGAAGAGAATCACCGAATTGTATCATTAATCACCTCAAATTCAAGTATCTAGACAACAATAAACGTTACTGGTTAAGTTAAGCAGAGGAGCGGAGGAGCATGGGAGCCAGGGAGTAGAAATAGGTTGATGCAATTCTTTCTATAACTTTAGATACTTCATTCTATTTACTTTCGATTACTGAGGATTGAATCAAAGTTTTGTTTTGTAGGGGCTTAATAATATTAAGCCCTTAGAAAATCAAATTAACGGCCAGGAATAGTATATTTAAAGTCCGTTGAACCGGTATAACTCGACTCTTGTGCCAGAGTTTCAGGAAGTTGTGTGCCCGATAATTTTTCTCCATTAATTACCCAAGTAGGATAGGATTGAATTTCAGCAGCAATACAAGCGTCAGTTTGAGGGTTTTTTCCTCTAGGATCGCATTCGATATAAGAAACTTTCTCAAATGCTTCTTGACCAAAGACTTGTTTTTGGTTGAAACAATGATTACACCAAAAAGCCCCGTACATTTTCGCATCCACTGAGGTTAAATGTTCAGCTAACTCTATTTCCGAACGACCGGACTCCGTTGTGATTTCCCAGCCGTAGGGAGCTTGGGGTTGTACAGCAGGGGGTTCAACGGGAATACGTCCATCGGCAGTGGGTTGATTAATAGGAGCATAAATTGCTAAGGTTCCCACCAAAGTTATCATGGCCACCACAATCGGTATAAAAAAGAGTTGGCCAACTTCTTCCCAGTATCGCCCAAAAATACTCAGCCCCATTAAGCCGAGGGAAAAGAGAGCCGAACCGATACAGTAGTAACAAAGGGATTGTAACTCAGTAGCTAAAATGTACATTAAATAGCCACTGAATATTGCCATAGAGGTTCCTCCAGCCAAAAGAAACAACCAAGTCCATTCGTCTAGTTGTTTTCTAAAGGTTTTTTTACCTTCTGGTTTGATCAGTAAAGGACCTAAAGAAGCAACAGACATACTACCATAGGCTAGGAAGCCAAATAAGCTTAAGGGTAAACCAAAAACAATGGCATAGGGACTATCCAAAACACTCTTGCAGCCAGCTTCGAGGGCTTCTCCACTCCCCGCACCACAAGCCACGTCTCCCCCTGTTAGTTTAGCAATAGTCAAATACGCCGTTAAAACAGCCCCGGCAATGGCGATTGCCCCAATAATCGGACGGGACCAACGATAAATCCAAGGAACCGAACGTCTGCTACGAATCATAATTGTTCTTTAATTTAGTTATCAATTATTTCTGATTTTAGCAACGGCTTAGGATCTCAGTCTTATAGGTTGCTGAGATTTTGATTTTTCTTTAGATAGGCTAACTTCTTTGGCAGCCTCCACAAATTGAGCTACACGAATGGGATCAACAGTTTCATTGATTTTTCCGTGACGTTTCAGGGAACTGGCTACAATCACCCCATCAGCCGCTTGCATCAATGTTCCAATATTATCCCAATCTGCCCCACTCCCGATAAACACAGGGGTTCCCTGGGCGGCGTTAACAGCTAATTCTAGGTCTTCAAGACTGGGAGGGCTACCGGTTGCCCAACCCGAAAGAATTACTCCGTCAGCTAGTCCCCTTTGGATGGTATCGTGTACTGCTGTGGTTAAATTGGGGGTTCCCAAGGGGCGAGCGTGTTTAACCAAAACATCCGCTAAAATGGCTACATCAGCCCCTAAACCTCGACGGTATCTTAAAAGTTCGTGGGCGTTCCCTTCAATGAGTCCCTGATCAGTTGCCATAATGCCCGTTAAGACGTTGACTCGGATAAATTGGGCGTTGATCGTAGAAGCAATAGCCATGGCCCCTATTGCGTCATTACGTAGCAGGTTTATGCCCACAGGAACCACTACCAAATTTTTAATGCGATCCACAATCAAGGTCATGGCACTGATCACTACTGGATCAACCCTTTCTTTGGTAAACGGGGCATCAAAAAAGTTTTCGACGATAATGCCATCCACCCCTCCTGCGGCCAGGGCGGTGGCTTCTTGTTCGGCCCGTTCAATCACTGCAGTCAAACTGCCTCCCCAACGTGGAGACGTGGGTAAGGGTAACAGATGAACGACCCCGATGACTGGGTTTGTCCTGTTGAATATTGAAATCAAGTCCACGCTTATCTACCTAACGGTCGACTACGGTTGCTACCGTCTCATATTTAGTTCCAATTACAGATTGTATCTTATTGAGGCAACCGATGGGAGATGTGGGAAGTGTGGGAGGAAACAGCAGAAAACGATTAAAGAGGGCCTACTTCTTTTGTTTGAATAGAGAATAACTACCACTGATAGCCGCAAACGCCAACAAACTAGCCAAAGAAGCAGGTTCAGGAACAGAAGTAGCTACAATTTGACCTCTAATGATACCGCCAGGATCATTCACAGAGTGAAGGTTAATATAAAAATCCGTGTCTTCCCCGGATGCAGTGGCTAGTAATCCAGGGACAACTGTAGCTAAAGGCACAGCAGAGGGATCATCTGAGTCCCAAACCCCTGAGATGGTGGTTGATTCATCTAGAGGATTGAAGGTAACAACCCGATCATCTAAGTCTTGATCTGGTTGAAAAATACCAAAAACAACCCCTCCATTTTGTCCACGGGGGGCTTGATGGATATGAAGTGCAGTAGCAACATCTAAGGGATTAGAGGGGCTGGGTACAGGAGATAAACTGCTAAAATCAATACCAAAGATGGTAATACTTTGACATCTCCTTTGGTTGAAACACAAAGGATTCTAAGCGGATGTTGTGAAGGTGGTTAAAAACACACCTTCACAACGCTTACGATA
>JASJEA010000006.1 GCA_030064935.1 Crocosphaera sp.
GGAATGGAAAAACATAGTAGGCAGGGACTCTGCCGAAAGGAAACCGTCTGTCAAACGGGGCGTACAAGCTCTGGAGGACACCTCCAGAGACAGCCCCTTGTCGAGGTGTCGGGGATGAGTAATCTAGATAACTGGCGTAGGGGGAATATCCCTCTGTGGGCAGAAATATCCCGTCGTGAGTCGGGAAGCCCACACCATAATCTCTGATTTGGTGTGGGAGGATGTCACTAAGAGAGCAAAGGTAATCAATTCATTCTATTTGTTGACGACAATAAAGTTCTATTAATGGAACTTGAAACTGATAATGATTATTTGTTTTGCAGATAATCTCTTTATTTATTAAAGTAGAAATCTGATGTTTAGGAATTTCATTAAGATGCTTCTTGAGTATTAGTTGAGCAAGCATTTTCTGTTGTTCCTGGTTAATGGTTCTACGCCAGAATTCGCTGAAATAAGGCTTCCCCCGTTCAAGAACTTTAGGAACTAAATCATCAATATCTTGCATAGTTGCTCGTTGTTTTAGCGGTTCAGAGTATTCGTTAAAATGATCAACGATCACAGTCCCAAATAGTTGCAATAAGTAAGGTTGACAAGTTGTCCAATAAAGTAGACGTTCAACAGCTTCCTCGGTGTAAATATCGGGGAAATCTGCCACGGGATGGCGGATTAACTCTTTAGCATCATTTTCTTCTAAATAGGTCATACGGAGAGATTGAGCATTGATGAGAGCATCACTCCAGTAAGGCTCCAATTCCTCAAGGGTATGGGAGCCACTAAACAGCAAGATCCAGCGTTTATGGTGTTGGATTAGGGTACGCAGGAAGTTGAGAGGAACTTCATTGTTGGTGGAATTGATCACTTGACTGAGTCGTTCAAATTCATCTAAACAGAGTATGAAGCGTTTGTGCGGCCCAAGACTTTCAATTTCAGTAAACCAGTGCAGTAAAGTGGGAAAGGGATCTTGTTCTAGAGCTTTTTGTGGGGGAGACGGGATAGAGAGGCGATGATTTTCACGAGCGAAGCTTTGAATTTGGCCAGCGAAAGTTTCAGCAAAACTACTCATTTGATTACTAATCGCTGTTCCTTGAAGATCAACCAGTAAGGGGATTAAGCTAGAGTTGACTTTTCTGGGAAGATATTTCAGAGAAGAGGTTTTTCCAGTGCGTCGTCCACCGTAGAGCAGCAATACGGGAGGAGTCTCGTTTAAAGAGAATGTTTCAATAGCCTGGAAAATATCTCGACGGCCTTTGAAGCGTTCTTTGGCATCTTCTGGACTTAGTGCATTACCAGCAATATATGCTTGAGGAATTTCTGCTTGATCACGGACTTGTTCTTGATAGTTGTTTTGAGCCGTAGTCAAGATGGAGAGCCAACGTTGAGTGGTTTGACCTAAAGTGGGTGTATGAGGGCTTCTCGCAAAGGATAGAGTATTTTGTAAGTTCTTGAGGCGTTGTCTGGGACGATTTAACAGTTCAACGGTACGATATGCGGAGGATGCTTGTTCAGCCGCGTGGGTATCTTGGCTAATTTCCAACAGTTCAGCAATAGCTGTATCAAATTCGGTGGGTAAGGGGTTAGGCAACCAAGAAAACTCTTCATAGATGCAGGTTAGGTCACTAAACTTTTGGCAACTATTGAGTCCATTGACAACAATAGCGATTCTTGCTTGAGCAGCGAGTTTTTGCTGATTAGTGGAATTTGTTAAATAATCGAGAGTCTGCAGCGTAGTAGCCGGCTGGTTTTCATAAGCCTCAATCAGCCAAGTTTTCAGAAAAGGTAGGGGCAGGATAATGCATTCATCATAGTAAACATAAACGTCCTAACCATAATGCGTAGTGCTATAGTGTTATTTTTTTGAGCCTTTTTGAAAAAGTGATTTAAGTTGCTCAAAATCAATTGCTCCATAAGAAAAAGCGATTAAAATTGCTGTAACTACGCACAAAAATATTAGTCCTGTCCCAAACTTTTGTAGATCCTTTCGGTTTTTATTAAACCATAAAATTCCCTCTCCAATTTCACTAATTCTTTTATAAAAAAAGGATAAAAAAGGAGATTTTGGGCTAAAATTATATCGTTTCGATCGGGTTTTAAATGTTTTCTCTGCCCATCGCAAAGATTTACGATTAACTTGAGTTTCCCATAAAATTTGACCTGCTAATTGGAGTAATAAAGGTTCTCTGTTTCCCCATTTTAAAGCTTTTTTTCGGATATCTTCACTTAATCCTTTTCCCATTATATTGGTTAAGCGAACTAATTTCTCTGCTTCTTCTGGTGTAAAACCGTCATTAAGATCCACACATTGAAAAACATTAAAAAAGTCTGAGGTAATTTGCTTTTTTTTACTGTAAATATCTAATAGTTCGCATGAAGCCATAATTATCATCAAAAAATTATTGCTTACTAAATAACGTAAATTATCGTAAAATTCACCTGGAAACTGTTCTGAGCGTTCTAATAATTCTTCAAAATTATCAATACATAACACAGGCAAAATATTTTGATTTTTAAACTCTTGGAATAGGTTATTAAACTTGCTTGAGTCCCAGTTTTCTCTCCTTAATATATTTCGTAATTTTCGTAATTGCCATTGACTGGATGAAATATTTGTTTCTAAAAGCTTAGCAATTCGAGAGTAAAAATTTTCTTGAGTATTACAAGCTGCATCTTGAAGTGATAGATAAACAACGACAAAATGCTCAGGATTTCCAATGCTTTGACGATATGTATTAACAAAATGCACCAACAAAGATGATTTCCCTGTGCCATGATGGCCAACGATATTGATACTGCTTGATTGTACTTCAGTTAATCGATTACAAAGTAGAGTCAGAGCTTCTTCCCTACCAACAAAAAAGCGTGGATCAGAAATTGTTGAGCCAACATAAAAAGGACAATCGGAATTGGATGACATCGACTTAGTAGATGTAATTTTTCTGTAGTCGTGCTTTAGTTAGTGAACTAATTCATTAATTCCCGAATTATAACAGGAATCACTTTGAGCAGAGATGATTATGGAAAATAATTCAGTCTAAAACCCCGCCTTTTAAGGAACCCAAAGTTTTTGAGACGGAGTCTATCTCTTGGTGCGCGTTCCCTTGGCGATTACGAATTGCCGGGGTTGCACCGCAATCTCTGTCTCAAAAACAACTTCTGACTTCCTTAATCCCCCCATAACTCTTCCAAACAACCTGAATTCGATATAGGGCAATTTGGAGACAACTTATTAAAATCAGCAGCCTCAAACCCTCATTGTCTCCTTTAAAAAATAATAACCTCGAACTCCGAAATCCTAACACCAAACTCACGTTAACATGAGTAACTTTAGCTAAGATTAAGTAGGTTTTTGGTAACAGAATCAAGCCCTAAGTTATAGAAAGTTAGGGAATTCTGCCCTACACTTGGTTAAAATACTGCTGGAAATATTGTTGGTATAAGCGACAACTAGGAATAACACAATTACCTTGAAAATGCAGCAATCCTAAACTTTTCAATTTAATAGATTGAACCAGTTCTAATTCAATAGGTTCCGGTGAACACATCACCTTTTCTAAACTATCTATTAAACCAGCATTGTGATTTTTCACACTCCATACTTGCCGTTGAAGATGATCGTTATAAACATGATAAGATGAATAAGGATTAGAATTTACCAGTTCATCCAAAGTAATATCTTGGTGCCAAATATGATACAATCCTACCCTTATTAAATAAGGATTACCGCCAACAAAATTCACTAATTGTTCCGCTTCTTCCAATGACAAATTTAAGCCATATAATTCAGCTAAATATTTAACGTTTTGACCTGTAAATGTCGGCAGTTCAATAGGAATCCCGACATTAAAAGGAGAATGATTAACGTTGAGAGGAATATAAACTTCAGAGGAATGAACCACAATCAAACGTAGTTTTTTCCAAATTTCTCGGTTTTTACCCTCTTCATGCCAAGCCCGTAATAAACCAAAAAAATCATCAGCTAAGTCAGGATATTGAAAGAGGATATCAACGTCATCTAAACCCAATATCAAAGGAGTTTTGAGAGTTGATAAAATATATTGTTCAAAGTAAATCTTACAGCTAATTTTACTCCCAAATAAATCATCCCAATACTCGGTTACTTTATTGGGTAATTCCAAACTAAAACTAATATTGGCACAAAACCACTGAAGAAACTTATTGAGGTCTTGAAATAAAGCTTTATCGGCTAATTGGAAACTTAAAGAAATAGCCCTACAATCATTTTCAGTTCCATGGTTGATAATTCTCGCTAATAAAGAACTTTTTCCCATACGTCTTGACGCTTTGAGACGAAGTAAAGCCCCTGGTTGTAAAATCACTTTATAACAGTTCCCTTCTATGGGCGATCGCTCAATATAAAAGGGAGAGTCTAGAGGAACTTGTCCCTCCGGTAACTTCGGCTCTACAGAGCAATAAATCGGACTTTTTTGGTTCGCAGATAACGTGGGATGATAAAAGTCAGGCTCACATAAGGTCAAATTAAACGCTTTAAAACAACATTTGAGGGTTTGTTTATCTACTCCACACTCACAAGCAAATACTTTCATTAAAGTATCAACCCCTAAACCTGTTCTATCGCTTAAGGCTTCTAAAGTGTAACGATTTCCATGATTATCAGCAAATTCTGCCTCATTTTTGGCATTTTGGAGTTTTTCTAAGCCATTTTCTGTCAGAATTACTCCTCTTTTTCGTCTTTGTTTTTTTGGTTTTGCTTGTGTCATGATCCTCATTTGTCGCACTACCAGTTCAGCGATATCTAAGACATATTAGAAATCCAGATTGTATCGTATTCTTAAGTCTAGCGAATTTTGATAACATTCGCTCTTAAATACGTTAACTTCCTATCTTAACTGCCAAAACTTCGGTTGTCTTGTTTAAACGGTACAGAGAAAATAGTAGATAGTTAGTTGCTCGTTAAAATTTTTTCTTCACTTACAATTGTTTCCTTACCTTAAAGTTAACTCAGATTTCATCTATAAGGCTTGATGTAGGTTCGTTATCTAGTCTAACCCAAGGGACTTGCTTGTAACAACCTAGAAAGGTATATGTACCGAGATAAGGGTAAGGAAATTAAAGCTAATGGAAAACAGTAAAGAAAAGTTACAATCATTTTGGTTGAAACAGTTGCAGCAAGACCTACCTCAATATACTTTAGCAGACCAAAGAAGTATTATCAATTGGTTACTGGAGAACAATCATTTCTTAGATATTTATCAACCGGTAAGAGTTGATAAAATTATGGATTATCAGACAAGATTAGACTATCGCTATAGTTTATTAAAAGAAAGATATTTAGGGTTTAATTATATTGATAGTTATGATAGTTTAATCAACCGTTTGCAAATTGTAGCGATCAAGTTTTCTTCTTTCTTATCTATTCAATATTGTCATAAATTTCATAAATCAATGTTTAGAGTTGTCAAAAAACTACTGGAGGAAATGATTACTTATGATATCTATTTAAACAAGCGATTTAAAACAATTACCCTAGAAAATTCTGAGCAACATTTACGAGAAGCTTTGACCTTGACAACGATTGAAGAATATTGTTTACACTCGGTCAATAATAAACCTTTTTTTCTCTACTCCTTACGTCAACGTCTTTTACAAGAACCGTTAACCTCCTCTGAACATTTAATAAATCTACGCCGTCTTAATGAAACGAATAATTTCTCTAACTTGATGGAGAAAATTACTATCTTCTGTTAATTGAGAAATAGCTTGTCTCGCTTCCTTGGCAATTTCTTGATGTTCTAAGCTATTTCTAGCCTCAAGTTTATCTAATTGAGTTGCAATCATAATTACTTCTTTTCTGGTGTTATCCCAGTTATTCTCTTGTTTACTAATCCAAGAATTAGGATTACTAAGATTTAAATTATTATTAATATCATTGACCTGCTTTTCCAGTTTATTGAAACGATTAAGTAATTCTAAAATATCCTCACGAGGATAGGTAATTTGTTGTCGAATAGTTGATAATCGATAAACTAAATATTGATATCCTCTAATGGCAGGACGTAATGCTGTTAACAATAAAGTAGCAAAAGAACTCACATATCCCACCGAACTAATACCGATAGTAGCTAGTTCATAAAGTCCTAATGCAGAAAAAAGATGAAGAGCGATCGCAATGAATAATCCAGCCCGACTGACTGTATTGACATAGTTTAATTGTTCCCTATCGACCACAATCCCTTTCTTTTCAGAAATAGCTGCTTCTGAGGCTACTTCTTTAGCGTCAAAGTAAACATTCCAAGGAATTGTAATAATGACTAATAACCACCAAAAACTAGCCACTCCGATGACCCAATCTACCAGATTACCAGCAGGAATATTCAACCATTGTAAGCTAAAAAAAGCGACTAAAATCAAAAAAATCAATCCAAAACTAAAACGAAAATACGAGTAGTAATTATAAGTATTTTTCATAATCTTTTTAATAAAAACCTATTATAATTTGACAAATGTGGCATCTATTTAGGTCTATGGTTGGGATGTTGAATCAACTTTTCCAATTAAGTCTCCACTCCATTCTTAATTATCCACTTCCCATTCAGTAATTACCTTTCCTTGAATCGATTGTCCTAGCCAATGAGTATTATGGCCCAAAGATTCCAGGGTTGATGGGTTCACCGTCCAAGTTTTTTGAGGATCAAAAATAATCACATCTGAGAGAACGCCAGCTTTAAGGGGAGTGACAACCTGACCTAAACATTTTCTTGGGTTGCTGCTCAGTGCCTTCCACAATTGTAACCCGGACAACTTTCCTGTCTCCACTAATGTCTGCCATAATAACGGTAAAGCCAACTCTAATCCGATCGCCCCTGGGGGAGACTCAGCGAACGGCATTGTTTTCTCTTCATAGGTATAGGCACGATGATCAACGGCTATAGCATCGATAGTCCCTTGAGAAATGCCTTCAAGCAAAGCCAAGCGATCATCTGGGTTTCCTAAAGGGGGATCTAGGCGTAAATTGGGATCATAACTAGCAAGGTGAGTGCTATCTAAGAGTAGGTGCATCCAAGTGGTACTGGCTGTAATAGGAATGCCCCTGGCTTTTCCCCAAGCGATTAATTCTACTGCACGACGGGTAGAAATTCGCATTAAATGAACAGGGGTTTGAATGGATGCCACCATTTCCAACATAGTCGCCACAGCAGTTGATTCTGTCATAGCTGGGTTGCCGCTCAATCCGTAATGGGTGGAATAATGACCCTCTCGCATCACCCCATTACCCTGAAGAGAGGGAAAGGCCGCTACTATCCCTAGGGGCTTTTTCAAGGGTTTTAAGTATTCCAGAACTCGTCTGAGAAGGGCTAAATTTTCTAGGCCATGGTTATCAGTCAAACCAATCACCCCTCCTGCAACCAATTCGGCCAGTTCAGTCATTCGTTGTCCTTGACCTCGATGGGTTAAAGTCCCCCAAAAGTCAAATTGAACCGATGAGAGGTGTCGACTCTGCTGTTGTAAATAGCTGAGGGTAGCTAAATTATCGATAGGGGGTACAGTTTGGGGCAAAATCGCCACACGGGTAAACCCACCAGCCCTGGCAGATGCGCCCAAAGTGCTAAGGGTTTCTCGCTCCTCATGGCCTGGCTCTCCACTATAACTATACAAATCCATTAACCCTGGCGCAAGAATCAAGCCTTCTCCTGTTACTACTTTTGTTTCTGGGGCAATATTATCGAGATGGGAGTCGATGGCTTGAATGATTCGCGAACTTAATAAGACATCATTCACCGTGTTCGTATTGGCCACTGGATCTAAAACTCTGATTTGTCGCAGTAGGGTAGGATGAGTGGTTGTCATTATCTAAATTGCTTCTTTAGGGAATGGGGTTCAATTGACCAAAAACCTAGAAATTAGGGAACTTTTTAACGCAAAAATATTCTTTGAGGATGACAAGGCATCCCTTGAGCTATATGGTTAATAGTTCACTATGGGATCGGTTTAGCCTGAAAGCATTTCAGGGATTTTTATCAGGGCTGCTATACTACCATAACTTTTTTCAGTCAGGAAACCGACATTTTAGGATCAAATAATGATTTAATTAGTGACAATCTTGCCATTAGTGGAGAGGAGAAGACATTAGTTAATCAGAGTTTTTATTCTAAGTTCTTTAACACACTTTGGGGGCTTTTTTTAGCGGTGCAGCCGCACTCGCTCCCGCGAGACCGCCGTTAAATCTGTAACATAAATTAACACCGTGCTGTTTATTTATGTCCGACTACTTATGAGTATATTTCTATCTTGAATGTTTATTGTCTGTTGGAAGCAACTGCCAATGAAATTGGAATCCCTAACTATACCTGAGTTCGATATAGGGAAATTTGGAGACAATTTACTAAAATCAGCAGTCTCAAACCCTCATTGTCTAGTTTAAAAAATAATAAACCCTAACACCGAACTCCTAACACCGAACTCACGTCTAACTATGGTCTCTGATTTAGTTGGGTAGTTCACAAATGTGATCAATATGGTACGATGGTAGAAGTCAGTGAAAATATAACAGGAGGTGTAAACTCACATAATGACCCAAGTAGTTGTTGGTCAAAACGAACCCATCGAATCTGCGTTACGTAGGTTTAAACGGCAGGTTGCTAAAGCTGGAATCTATACAGACTATAAGAAGCACCAATTTTTTGAAACGCCACAAGAAAAACGCAAGCGCAAAGAAGCGACTCGGCGAAGACAGAGATCTCGTCGACACTAGATTAGAGATCCTCTTTGCTTATAGCAATATGTTAATTTTTATTCTTCGGTAAACCTAGCTGGAAAGACTGAAGTAGCCCTGACGGAATATTAGCGTTAGGGCTTTAAACTATTTTTCTGTGATAGTTAAAACATTTTGAAGGGTATCCCTACCCCCTTTCTATTACGCCGCTTACTAGACTGAAGATGTCTGCGCCAATTTAGGGTTATCGAAATTTCCTGGAGAAATCCTAGTCGGTAGCACTTAACCCTAGAATTCTAGTCTGGCAGAATTACAGTCGAAAGAGTGGGGTTTTAGTTTCATAATTTTGTGATAAACACCGACTTTATCAGACGTATAGGGTATTCTGGCGGGATTAGGATAAAATAAAGTCACTAAGCTTATTTCTAAATGACCTCATTATGCCTAAAATTCTAGTAGCTGATGATAGCATTGCCCAACGTGAATTAATTGCTGAGCTCTTAACCGACAACGGTTTTTCTGTGACAACAGCCATTGATGGGGCTGAGGCGTTAGAAAAACTGAAATCTATGGTTCCTGATTTAATTATTCTGGATGTAGTCATGCCTAACCTCAATGGTTATCAGACTTGTCGCACTATTAAAAGTGATCCAAAAACTGAGCATATTCCTGTGATTCTCTGTTCGACAAAAAACACCCAAGTTGATAGTTATTGGGGATTAAAACAAGGGGCAGATGCTTATATTGTTAAACCATTTCCCCACGATGAGTTATTGGGAACCGTTAAACAATTATTACGAAAGTCATAACTAAGATTATTCAGTCATGTATTAAGTAACGTATCGATAGTAGTCTTTATTCTTGACTATGAGTAGTGAACAATTAGAACAAGAAAAGCTAAAACTTGAGATAGAAGCTCTAAAACGTCCTTTTTATAAAACACTTGGATTTTGGAGCTTTGTTATAGCTTTAGTGGGTGTATTTGCTCAAGATTATTTATCTAAACTAGAAAGCACTCAAGCTAAAATTGAAGTAAAAGAGGCTCAAGAAGCTCTAGAATTAGTAAAACAACAAATTGAAGAGGCTCGAAACGAACGAGATAAGTGGATAATTAAGGTTAAAGAACTAAAGCTTGAGGCAAACAGTATTAATCAAAAAATAGCTGAAGAAAAAGCCCAAGCTCCAGAAAATTCTCCTCAACGACAAGCATTAGAAAAAGTAGAAAATCAGGTTAATACCTTACAACAACGCTTAAATGATTTACTCCAATTCAAAGTTAAAATCCGTTACTTAAATAATTCAACAAAATCCCAAAATGATGCTCAAAGAATAGAGTCAATATTAAAAAATAAATTTAAGCTCAAGGAGATATAGCAATCGCCATAACCCCAGAAGAAATGCGCAATTATTGGGGAGCTAGTGGCTATGAGTTAAGGTATTGGAAAGCAACAGAATAAAAAGAAACTAAAGATATAGAAAAAACTATAGAAGAAAATTCAGATATTCAAATAAATCTTCGAGAAGCAACCACAGAAAGTCGATACTTTTTATCAATTTTTCTAGCAGATTAAATTTAACTCATATTTATTATCTCGATCTCTTGACAACCATTTACTAATGTTAATAATGAGCCAGTTTGTTCCGTTCCCTTAACACTTAAATCACTGTGACATAAAATAACTTTCTCTCCTACCCTACCCAATAAGTCTCTCAGAATACGCTTTAAACGTGCCAGATCCGCTTCAAATTCATCTTCAGATGATAGGGTACACCCTGACCATTCTTGTAGGAATAAAGGGGCGGAAAATAGCACTGAAGCCCCCCCTTTTTCCCATAAATTTGAGGAGGTATCTAGCCAAAATTGCCAACGATGATGACTTCTTAAGGAACGATATTGAAAAATAGTAGCTAAGGTAACATAATTCGGTTTTTGGCCTAAGTAATAAAAAGGGCGAGGGTTGGCTGTAATGGTTCCCTTTCGTAACAATTTGATAAAGGATTTTAATGTATCTTGAGGATACTTAATCTCGCTCTCATACTGTTGTAAACGACGATTAATTTCCCAAAAATGTTGGGTGGTTTCGGTTAACTCTCGTAAAGCAGAGAGTTGTTCATAAGATAATTTATATTTTACTTCTATTAATTCTTTAATCGCTTTATCTAAAACGCTCATCGGATTAGTAATAATATCTTGTTTAACTTGTTCGGCTGTTACTTTTATCCATTGACAGAGTTGATAATAAGTTTCCGCCGCTCGATAGCCGATTCTGTCCCAACGGGGATACTCTTCGATGGGTAATAGTTGGGGATTATTTTCATCAAATAGATAACAACTATCAGCAATTAAACCGGCTCTAACAGGATCAATTGCTGGCTTTTTTTCTTGACAATCATAACTCAAAATAGTCAACATTTGAGCAATATCATCCTCTCTAATTATTCTTCCTAACCCCAAATAAACGAATGATAAAAGAGTTAATAATGCTTTAACCAAGGGAAAACTGATTAACGAACGTTGTTCATTTATAGCTTGAATGGTGATATTACTCGCCCCTAAAATTTCTAAAAAAGTATAACGTGCAATATCATCTAATCCAGGAGAAATGATGGCAATCTCTTCGGGATTAATCTCTTTATTGTTAATGGCATCAACGATGAAATTAGCTGTTTTTCGTAACAATTCGCCCCTAGAGTTTGTTTGAAGAGAAGCAAAACAATCAGGTAATTCTTCTACTAATAAAGGATCAGTAGACAATTTAACAATTAAGTCACTATAATTACTTTGAATTCTAGGATAATTCTCTAATTGTTTGGCCTTGCAAGAAGAAGCTAACTGAGACAAATATTCAGGATCAGCATTTAATCCTAAGCGAATTTTTCCATCGGGATTATAAGTAAATACTCCAAAGGCTTCGTGATCCAAAAGAAATTGAAATAAATCCTTAGCAATAGCCGGATAATCATCTATATCATCGGCAAAAATACCCTGATAACGACTGATTAGATGATGTTGATATTGAGGATTAGGTAATAAATATCGCCAATACAAAGTATAAACTAAACCATAGGTCAATAAACCCCTTTGTAAACACCATTGTTGCCATTCTACAATCAAATCTCCCCGTAATTGAGGTAAGGAAATTAAAGCGATCTCTGAATTCTTTACCTCATCTAAAAACTGTCCCTCTTGTTCTAAACCCTGTTCTAGAATATAGGGGATATCCTCCACCATAACCCCGCTAGCACCCGCTAACTGTAACAAGTCCAGGGTTTGACGGACAAAGCGAAACTCACTATGGTCGGTTAATGTTCCTGGATAGTCATCCCAATGCGATCGCCATAATTGGGTTGCTAGGGTTTGCTCTGTTTCAGGACGTAATAGCAAGGGGAACTGGGCTTTTAAAGACAGTTCTTCAAACAGTAGGGGCCAAAACAGTTCAACCTCCTCTCTGATGAACCCTAAAGGGGTTTTACAGTGAGTCGGATAGCTGCCCCTAACCGCAGAGGAAAGGCGATCGGCTAACTGACGACGATTATCATCATTAGCTGATAGGACTAATACCGATGAAGCAAGGTTTTTCGTCACTGATCCCACACAAGATGGGGTTTTCTCTTGACGTTTATGGTCAACCCAATGAGAAAATTCTCTCACTAATTGACTGGTTTTTCCTGTACGGGTTGTTCCTTCAATCCACAAAGATTCGAGCTTCACGGAGATTACTCCACTAGATAAATTAACATACAACCATTTTGGAATTATCCATCAGGTTAGGTATCAGACTTGTGCTAAAAAGTTTAAACAATTTTGAGCGCACTACTATTAGTCTATTGGTCTATATTAGTTTATGAAATTTAAGTCGTTAATTAAAAAGAGTTCTAACTGGCTAACAGCTACACCCGAAAGAGCTTTAAATCGTGCTTATAAAGCAGCTTTAAAAATAAGAGCCATTGAAGATAAGCACTTTAAGGGTCAAAAAGTATCTAACGAGAATGCCGATTATGGTGATAGTGTTATCTCTTATTTTAGAACAGAAGTTAATGGTTACTTGCAAACAATTAATATGTCCTTAGGGGTGTTTAAGACCAGTCGCCTCTTCATTAATCTTTCTAATCTCAACGAACTTCCTGAAGAAGGGAAAAAAATCCAAGAAATACAAAAAAATGCCACAGCTACTGCTATTTTTTTTGAAAAATTAGAGTTTATTGATCAAGTTACCAGTAGATATCAAACGGATGAGCAACCAGCCATTGCTGATAATTCTCTTGTTTTAGCTAAACCTTCTCTAACTACTGAAGAAAAAAATCAGTTAGAGTCTAGTGATAAATCAGAAAAAATCTTAGAAAAAGAGCGCAATAAACAAAGAAATCAATCAGACAAACAAACTGACTCCCGTTTAGAATCTGCATCACAAAAAACAGGAGTCTTACCTCGTTCTTTTATTAATACGCTCAATCGAATTAAGCAAGAAATTGATCCAAAATCAGGAGAAAGTGAAGAGCAAGTTATTAATAAGTATCGTAAGTCTCGCTTGAGGACAGCTTTATCGATTAAATTTATTCTGTTGTTAATCATTGTTCCTCTACTTACTCATCAATTGAGCAAAAATTTTCTGTTTACTCCTATTATTAATCAATATTTTAGAAGCCACGAACAAGTAGTTTTTATTAATAAAGATTTAGAAGAAGAAGCCTTTATGGAGTTAAGTCACTATGAAGAAATTTTGCGTTTTCAGGGTTTAATTGGTTTAAGAGAAAATTTGAATCACGAAGAATTAGAGGAAAAAGTAAAAGAAAAAGCCAAAGAAATTACAGAGCAATATCGGGTGCAAGGAATTAATTCTATTGGCAACGTTTTTGCCGATCTATTTTCTGTTGTTGCCTTTTCTTTGGTGATTATTAGTAGTAAAAAAGAAATAGAAGTGCTTAAATCTTTTCTGGATGAAATTTTGTATGGACTCAGTGATCCCGCTAAAGCATTTTTAATTATTTTGTTTACTGATATGTTCGTGGGTTTCCACTCACCCCACGGTTGGGAGGTTATCCTAGAAGGAGTTGCACGTCATTTCGGATTACCAGAAAATCAAGAATTTAACTTTCTATTTATTGCCACCTTTCCTGTGATTTTAGATACGGTCCTTAAATATTGGATTTTCCGTTATCTTAACCGTATTTCTCCTTCTGCTGTGGCAACTTATAAGAATATGAACGAATAGTTTTTAGAGGGCTAAATTGAGGTAAACTCGAACGGGTAAAAGTTAAGAAGACTATGTTACCATAGGACATTATTGTGTGAGGACTGTTGATTATGAGTCGAGTTATTAGTAAAGTATTATCTCCTGCGATGCAGCTATGGTTACGCTCCCAAGTTGAGGAAGTGGCAACTTTAAATATTTCTATTCAAGGAAGCGATCGCCAAATTTTAAAAGGCCATGTTCCTCAAGTTATGCTCAACAGTAACCAAGCCATTTATCAAGGCTTACACTTAGGGGAAGTTCAATTAAAAGGAGAAAATATTCGCATCAATATTGGTCAAATTTTAAGGGGTAAACCATTACAATTATTAGAATCCATTAGAGTTTCTGGAGAAGTGGCCATCAGTAATGAAAATTTACAGTCATCCATTTCATCTGCGTTATTAGGAGAAGGATTTAAGGGTTTATTGGAAACTTTATTAGAGAATCAAGGAATTAGCGAGCCCTCAGAATTGTTGGCCAGTTATGAAATTACTTGGGAAGGGGCTTATTTAGATGACTCCTATTTTATTTTACAAGGAAAATTAACCCATAATGGGGTAACAAATCCACTGATTATTAAAGCAAAATTAAGCCTTATTCCTCCTCAAACTTTGCAATTATCTGATCTCAAGATACAAGGAATTCCTAACCTAAATAGTTATGACATGAAAGCCCTTTCAGTGGATTTAGGCTCAGATGTTTATATTAATTCTTTTGAGTTAGATACAGATAAATTAGTCTGTCAAGGAGAATTATTAATTCGTCCTTGATAGCTAGTTTGGGAAAATGGAGGCAAATGTCAAATTTAGAAGGTAGAATAAGGGGATTTAATTATTTCTTAATTCTTACTTTCCTCTACTTCCCTAATTAGGAATATGTTCGTATTGAAAATTAGGAGTTTGAGGAATTTTATTTTCAGTAGGGAGTGGTTTACCGAAAACAATACCTATAAATATACCTAATACAAGAAATATTGGAATCAGGCATAGTGTAATTAACATCTGACCAAAATATACTCTAATTGCTAGGCCCATTAAATGATTAGCATCGTAATCAATATGCCAATTTCCTTCAGAATCTTGATAAACATCTTTAACTTTCATAATATTTGTCCAAAAAAATAATAAATAACAAGTACAATATACAGGATTAAAAATAATTTAACCAATTTTAAATGAAGCCTTACTGATACTGCGAGTGAGTAGTTATCTGTCACACAACAAATGCAAGAAGTCCGAAGCAAACTCTTCATACGGCTTTTGCAAAGCAGACTTAAGAACTCAAGACAGTCGTTAGGAACCAGGGATACTGCAATCTTGATAAGCTGAATACAAAACTGCTATTAGTCTTAACTTGCCACTTGGCAAAGGACTCCTTACAGGGGACAATGGATAAGAGTTACTATTGAAAATTAATTTAAGTCTACTTCGTGGATAATATTCGTACTGTCTCTGATACCAAGCGTAAGTTTTATAGCCATCATACTCGACCGGTAAATTCGATTTATCGGCGGTTTGTGGAAGAGTTGCTGGTGGAAATGCACCTACTGTCCGTTAATTTCGATTTTAATTACGATCCTATCTATGCCTTAGGTGTCGTGACTTCTTTTGAACGATTTATGCAGGGTTACAAGCCCGAAACGGATAAAGGGTCGATTTTTGAAGCTTTGTGTTCAGCAGTGGATGGAAATAGCGATAAGTATAGTCAAGACGCTGAAGCCGTCTTAAACGAAGCAAAAGGACTCTCCATTGCTGACTTGAAAGAGAAACTGAATCATGTGGCTACGGGAGAGACAGGAGAAGGAATATTATGGGGAACTTGTAGTGCGATCTCTCAAAACCCCAAATTTAAGTATAGTCGTTTATTTGCCGTGGGTTTGTATACCTTATTAATGGAAATTAACCCTGAGTTAGTCAAAGATGAAGAAAAGCGTCATCAAACCATTAATGAGGTTTCTGTCGCTCTCAACTTTTCATCAGAAAAACTACAGAAGGATCTCGATCTCTACCGTAGTAACTTAGATAAAATGCAGCAATTATTGACAGTTATTGAGGATACTTTAGAAGCGGATCGCAAAAAACGTTCTTCTAAAGAAGCAGAAAAAGAGGCAGAGGTTGTTGAGCAAAAAAGCAGTGAAGAAGAGCAACAATCAGAAAATGAGTGATTGGTTTGACTTGTAAATATTACTGTAATCTAAGCAAAAATGATTGATTTTGTGGGTTAATAAAATACATTACCTATACAGGGGGAACTGATCAGTTACCCCTATTTTTTATGTGATCACAATGAATATTTATGATTGCAATTGCTCTTAATTTTTTGGTTTATTATAGAAAGAATCACCGCCCTTTGGGGTAGCACATAGAAAGTTAAACTAAACCAGAACGTAAAGCAACGACAGCCGCCTGGACCCGATCATCAACGGCTAACTTGTTCATAATTCCCCGAACATGGGTTTTAATAGTATTGGTGCTTAAATATAAATGGTCAGCAATTTCATTATTACTTTTACCCTCCACAATTAACTTTAAAACCTCTAATTCTCGTTCCGATAAAAGGCTAATATTTTGGTTCGGTTGTGAGGTTGCAGGTTTTAAATTATCTAAGACTAAGCGGGCAATTTGCGGATCAAGATAAGTGGCTCCATCAAGTGCAGCCTCAATGGCGGCTAATAATCGTTCCAAACTTGCCCCTTTAATACAATAGGCATCAGCCCCACTGGATAAAGCCGCAACCACCTCGGTCTGTAACGTATGGGATGTTAACATGACCACATGAATATGGGGTAGTTTTTCTTTTATTTGTTTAGTGGCAGCAATACCATCTAAACGGGGTAAACCGATATCCATAACCACTAAGTCAGGTTTAAGCTCTAAAGCCTTTTGAACCCCAGTGTAGCCGTCTTCTGCTTGCCCCACAATCTCAAAATTGGGATGTTCGTTCAAAGCTTGTTCTAAGCCTAACTGCATTAAAGGATCGTCTTCGACAATTAAAATACGCATTTACAAGGATACAATCACATTAATTTTTACTTTAATCTACAGTATGAAAAAATCACAAAAAATCATGATTTTTTAAAGACACAGTAATTTATGCTTAAATTCACCCATCTAGGGGAGGCAAAAACAGTCTCTTGTTAGGCACTCTTTAGTTAGATTGAGATAGTGACATCTTATGACCCTAACCCTTCGTTCTTGGCAACCTTATGTTATAAGGATTCTTCTGCTCTCCTTCTTATACTGGAGTGTTGGTTCGTTGGCTCAGTTAGGAAGGGGCTCAGAGGCATATATTGCACCGTTATGGCTTCCTGCTGGTATCGCTCTAACCGCTTTGTTAATCTATGGCGAAAAAATATGGCTGGGTATTTTTATCGGTGATGCTCTCTTAAGGTTAATGTTAGGCTTTGGTTGGCCCTTAGCCTTGGTTTATGCTGTGGGGGGGAGTTTATCGGCGATTTTTGCCCTAAAATTACTGCGCTGGTTTCATTTTTCTCCCCGACTGACTCGAATTTATGATATTACGGTCTTGGTATTTTTGGCGGCTATGGTTGCCCCGTTGTTGAAGGCAACGATCACCGTTGTCTCAGCTTTTTTGATGGGCTCTGTATCTTGGCAGAATCTTGCCTCACAATGGTGGATGGCATGGTTGGCCGACTGTAGTGGTATTTTGGTGGCAACTCCCCTTTTGTTACGCATTTGCCTCGATAGTGTTGGTCTCTTTCGTCGCCACAGGAAAGAGCGAATTTTAGAAATTTTGATCTGTGGGGGGCTGTTATTAGCATTGGGTTGGATGGTTTTCTCCGGTCATCCTCAGATAGAGACTTTGAGGGAAGGTAGTTTACGTAATACCCAATATTTGGAATATTTACCCTTTCCTATTGTGGTTTGGGCAGCCATTCGCTTTCAAACTTGGGGGGCGGTTTTAGGTAGTTTCTGTTTGGCTGTCTTGGCCATGGTAGGTACTTGTCAAGGAAGTGGTCCGTTTGTGATGCAAACCCTTCAGGCATCTGAAACTAGCTCGACTTTGTTGGTTCAGATATTTATTATTATTGTCAGTGCAACGGCTTTGTTATTGTCGGCGGCGGTGGCAGAAAGACAACGGGCTGAACAACAATTGAGAGCAACCCTCGAACGGGATCGTCTCTTGGCTGAAGTGTCCTTGAAAATTCGTCAGTCTCTTGATTTAGAGCAGATTTTTAAGACCACTGTTAGAGAAATTCGTCAGTTGATTGATGCGGATCGTGTCTTTATTGCTTCTTGGCAAAATGGGGGCAGTATTAAGGTGGTGGCTGAGTCGGTTAAGGGGGGATATGGTAGTTTATTGGGTAGCAATGCTAAGGATGGGTTATTGACAGATTTACCGTCCCTTTTTAGCCAAGCTCACACGTTTATTACGGATAATGTTGCTGAGTTGCATTTATCAACAACGGCACAAAAATATGTTGAATATTATCAGGTTAAAGCCGCTTTAGTAGTTCCCTTACACCTTGATGGTAAGCCCTTGGGTTTATTGGTAGCTCATCAATGTTTTGAACCCCATCGTTGGCAAAAACAAGAGGTCAAGTTGTTGGAACAATTAGCAGGCCAGGTGATGATTGCGATGAGTCAGGCTCAACTTTATCAAGAAGTGCAACGGTTAAATTGTACGTTAGAAAAACAAGTTCAAGAGCGCACGTCTCAACTTCAGGAAAAAATAACAGAAGTGCAAGAGCTACATGATATGAAAGCGGTATTTTTACAAGCGGTTTCCCATGATTTACGTACTTCTATTATGGGGCTATTAATGTTGTTGAAAAATCTCCAAAATCGCTCTGGTGAAAGTTTAGTTTTGTCTCGAAATATTTTAGATAGAATGATTAACAGTAGCGAACGTCAATTAACTTTAATTAATGCGCTTTCTGAGGATCATTTTTCCGAACAAAGACCATTCACGGTTCATTGTCAACCTCTGTCTTTGCCAGAGTTTGTTGAGCAGTTGCTTCAAGAATTAGAGCCTTTATTAAAACAAAATGATGCTTGCTTAACTCCCAATATTCCCCACAACTTACCCTTAATTTATGGTGATCAAAAACAGTTAGATCAAGTCTTTGATCATCTTGTTAGTAACGCTATTAAACATAATCCTCCTGGTATTCATTTAACCATTGATGCTAGGGTGGAGCAGGGTATGATTTATTGTCGTTTGACGGATGATGGCATTGGTATGTGTGAACAACAATGCGATCAATTGTTTAAGTTATATCTGCGCAGTTTACACGATCGCCGCAGAACGGGTATTGGTCTAGGCTCTTATCAATGTCGTCAAATTATTGAAGCTCATGGTGGTCATATTGGTGTAACGAGTACCGTTGGCAGTGGTTGTCAATTCTGGTTCACCCTTCCTATTGCTAAAAGCCAACCTTCGGCGGTGAGTTAATAGCTGGGTAAACCTTAACTGACAACAAATAACCGAAAAAAAGGGTTTCGATTAATTGATTTTTTGGACAGAAATTCCTTAATTAAAGATTAACAAAAAAAGGAACTAGGTATTTTTCTGTACAATAATAAATTGTATTCTTTCATTAATCTAACTATTATGAAGCTTCCTACTGAATTAGAACCCTTACGAAAGAAGCTAGAAGCAAGCCAAAAACCTTACTTGAAGATTACACCTTCTTTTAGCAATAAATTAACTTTATGGGAGAGTAAGTTTGGAGGATACCCTTATTTTCCGAAAGGTTTAAAGTATCCTAAAAGTCCAGAGGGAAAACCATTGGTTTTATTAGCCCAAATTAATTTTTCTGAGACGTTATTATTAGATAAATTTCCCAAAGAAGGAATCTTACAATTTTATATTGATAGTTATCATGACTTATTTGGCATTGATGATGAAGATATGACGAATCAAGCATATTTTAGGGTTATGTATTTTGATAAAATTGATTTAGATGAAAAGAATCTAATTACTGATTTTACCTTTCTTCCTAGTATTGATGACCCTGATATAATTTTACCTTTCATTGGTAGTTTTGCCTTGACATTTGAACGAAAATATGAACCAATAAGTGGTTATGATTATCGCTTGGAAAATTTAGTAGAAGGGTTAGTAGATAGTTCAGAGGATGATCTTGATTATTGTGATTTATTAGATGATTATTTAGACTTATATGATGGAGAAGAACATAAATTAGGGGGATATGCTTTTTTCACTCAAGATGATCCCAGAATGAATTTTGATGATACAGTGGAACCCTATGAATTACTGTTTCAAATGATCTCTGATGATGATGCAGATATTATGTGGGGAGATGCAGGAGTCGGGAACTTTTTTATTCAACCTTCGGCCTTAGAAAAGTTAGATTTTAGTCGGGTTGTTTATTCTTATGATTGTTGTTAAAGTTGCCATAAATGTTAAACTTATAACTAGAGTTATTATTAGGTTATGTCTGTTACTAAAGATACATCAAAATCGATTAATTGGGGATTGTTGTCAACAGGTATTGTTGTAGCTGTTGTGGTTATTTGGATAGGCTTTAGGCTTCTTTTTCCCGATCTTGCGACTATATTTGCAGCGACACAACCGGATAATTTAGGAGTCAGTAATCAACAGTTACTCTCTTGTCCAAGTACCCCAAATTGTGTTAATTCTCAAAGTCAAGATACAGAACACTCAATCCCACCTTTGAGTTATCAAAGAAATAAAAAAGACGTAATTTCTGAGCTTAAAAATATTATTAATGAGCAAGAGAGAACGAAAATTATTGCTGAAACAGATAATTATCTTTATGCTCAGTTTACAACCCGTTGGATGGGATTTGTAGATGATGTAGAGTTTTACATCAATGAGGCTCAAGGAGTTATTGATATCCGTTCAGCTTCCCGTTTAGGAGAGTCTGACTTAGGTTTAAATCGTCAGCGTATTGAACAAATAAGAGAGGAATTTAAACAAGGATAATTTAGTCAATTTTCATATTAGTTGTAGGGGAAACTGATAGATTTTCCCTACTTTCATTTAAGATTAAGATTTTAATTATGATGCTTGAAGTTGTTGTTGACGCTATTAAAAATAGTCCGAATCAATGTATTAGTTTTTACGAGTATATGGAGTTAGTTTTATATCATCCAGAGCAGGGTTATTATGGTTCTGGGAAGGTTAATATTGGTTCTCAGGGAGACTTTTTTACATCCTCTTCTTTAGGAGCAGATTTTGGAGAATTATTGGCAGAACAGTTGATAGAAATGGCAGAAATTATCGGATTCTATAACTCATTTACTTTGATAGAAGTTGGGGGAGGTTCTGGAAATTTAGCGGCTGACATTCTTACGTATTTAAAACATAAATATGCTGAATTGTATAATCAAGTTGATTACATTATTGTTGAAGCATCACCCAGTTTAATTGAACAACAAAAGAACTATTTAACAGCATTTAATAATGTTACTTGGAAAACTTGGCAAGAGATTGATGACAATTCGATTATTGGTTGTATTTTTAGTAATGAATTAATTGATGCGTTTCCTGTTCATCGAGTTACTGTGCAAAATAAAGTTTTAAAAGAAGTTTATGTTACTTGGGATGATAATGGATTTAAAGAAGTGATTGGAGCCATATCTACCCCTAAATTATTAGATTATTTCGATTTAATTGATGTCGACTTAACCAATGATGAATATGCAGAAAATTATCAAACTGAAGTTAATCTCAAGGGATTAAATTGGCTGGAAACTGTTGCGAAAAAAATTAAAAAAGGCTATTTATTAACCATAGACTATGGTTACAACGCTACAAAATATTATCATCCTCAACGCTATCAAGGAACGTTAAATTGTTATTATCAACATCGTCATCATGATAACCCTTATGTGAATTTAGGACAACAAGATATGACGACTCATGTTGATTTTACTGCCTTAGAAAAACAAGGCACATTGTTAGGATTAGAAACCGTAGGATTAACACAACAAGGATTATTTTTGATGGCCTTGGGATTAGGCGATAGTCTCGCAGAATTGTCCAATGGTAACTATACATTACCAGAGATTTTAAAACGTCGAGATGCACTGCATCAATTAATTAATCCCACTGGTTTAGGAGGATTTAAGGTATTAATTCAGGGTAAAAGAATAGAAACAAATAGGCAATTAAAAGGATTATCGGGGTAATTAACAATTTAGAATGTATAATTTAGGGTAGGCAAATTAGAGACTTATCTAAGTTAATGATAATGTAAATTACTTGGCCCCCTTACAAAACTAGCTTTTGATGTTACTCTAACAAACATATCTCTAATTGGTATTATAATTGATAAGATAAATCTCAAAATTATTTCTGATATAGATATGATATCTCATGCCCTTTTAGATTGGATTACAGTTTTTATGTATATTGGATTTACTAGCCTAATTATTTGGATTGTTTGTTTTAAGCAATAGCTCATTAACTAATTTCTATGCAGAGTCAAAAAGTAGCTTGATAGGCTAGAATAGAAGAGTCAAGGTCAATCAAAATTGGAAAACATAACACAACCAAGTATATAACAATGCTGAATACAGAAACAATCGCTAATTATGCCCAAACAAGTGCCAAAGAACTGAAGATTAATAAGTATGACATTTATGGTTCTTCTATCGATGAAACCAGTGTAGAAGTTGATAGTGGAGAACCCAAACAAGTGCAAGCTTCTAACCGTTCTAGTGTAATTGTTCGGGTATGGAATGAGACAGGAACGGTAGGAGTAACAACTACCACAGATTTAGATCAGATGGGTATAAAACTGGCCCTAGAAACAGCAAAAGATGCCAGTGTTTTTGGTAATAAGGAAAACACCCCAGACTTCAGCCCTGAAGCCAAAGAGAAGATTGAGAATACATCTGATGAGATGGTTGAAGCCGTGCCAGTTTCAACCCTAATTGATACCCTGATTAAAGCAGAAAAAAACCTCTTAGAAGCCCATCCAGCTATTAAGGGAGTTCCCTATAATGGGTTATCCCAAGAAGATATTAAAAGATTTTATCTCAATAGTGACGGTTCTCTACGACAAGAAGCTCGATCCTATGCTGTTATTTACCTCTATAGTCGCACAGAAGAGGAAGGCAAAAAACCCAGAGGAGCTAGTGCGATGAAAATAAGTCGGGGACTAGAAACATTAGACGTTGATGGTTGTTTAAAAGAAGTCACAGAGAAAACCATTAGCCACATAAACTATGAACCTATTGCATCAGGAAAGTACATGATTGTCTTTTCTCCTCAAGCATTTTTAAGTTTAATTAGTGCTTTTTCTAATCTCTTTAATGCCCAAAATATTCTAGATAAACAAAGTTTATCTAACCCAGAATCTCTAGGAAAAGAAGTGGCTTCTTCTTTACTTTCTCTATGTGATGATGCTCTTCATCCTGATAATATTGGAGCAGAAATGTTTGATGGAGAAGGGACTCCCACCCGTCGAGTAGAACTAATTAAAGATGGGGTTTTAAGTGGTTTATTACATAGTTCAGGAACCGCTAAGCGCATGAATGCTCAACCTACAGGTAACGCTAATATAGGGGCAAAAGTGACGGTAGGATCTCATTTTTATCATGTCTTTTCTAACTCTACAGATAACCCACAATACAATCTTGATGAGGCAGAAAATGTTATTTTAATCGATAACTTACAAGCCCTTCATGCAGGGGTAAATGCTCTACAGGGGTCTTTTTCTTTACCTTTTGATGGTTGGTTAATGAATAAGGGTGAACGAACCAGCATTGACGCTGCTACGGTTGCAGGAGATTATTTAACTTTATTGAAGTCTATTGTTTGTGTGGAGTCAAAAGCTGAAATAAGACCAGGAGGGGTTTGTCCTCGCATTTGGGTTGAGGGGTTGTCTGTGACGGGAGAGTAAGTAGAGGAGCGGAGGAGGATGTAGGGTTTAGAATAAGCAGAGAAAATTAATTCTAAATTCTTACTTCTCTCTCCTACTTATAAAGTTCTAATCTGGTTTGATTTAATTCTTGTTTGTATTCAGGCCAATGGGGTAAAAAATGATCCATTAATTGTTTGAATTTGGCGTTATGATATCTCTCAAAAAAGTGGGTCATTTCGTGAACAATGACATATTCTATGCAATGTTCAGGGGTTTTTATTAATTCTAAGTTAAGCCATATTCTTTGTGCTTGAATGTTACAGGTTCCCCATTTAGTCTTCATGCGTTTAACACCCCATTCTTTGACCTCGACTTTCATTATTTTTTCCCATTTTCTTATTATCGCAGGAATTTGGCTTTTGAGTTGGTTTCGATACCAATTGATTAAGGTTTGTTTGCGTTTATTGATATCGCTTCCTTTTTTTACATACAGGTCAAGATAGGTGTTGTTTCTTATTTCTACTTTTTGCTTTTTGGGATCTTCAATGACGTTAAGTAAGTAACTTTTTCCTTGATAATAGTGAGTTTCTCCTGTAATAAATTGACTTTCGCTTTGACGGGGTTGATTTTTAAATTTTTCTTGTTTCTTTTTGATCCAATTAAGTTTAGAAATGACAAAGGCTCTGATGGTTTCATCATCAAGATGTAAAGGGGCTGATATTTTTACTTCCCCCTCTGGAGGATGAACGGTTAAATGTAAGTTTTTAATGTTTTTTTTCGTTACGTTGATAATTATATTTTCTATGTTTATTTGACTCATTTTTTTAACTCTTTAAGATCAATAATTCTCAATTCTGCATTCTAAATTACTCAATATTCTTTTTGGCTTTTAATAATCTCAAACATAGTTTGTATTTTTTCTTTTGAATCTAGATGTTTTTTGATAGCATTTTTAATCTGTCTTTCTTTGATTTTATTATTTCGCCAACTGTCTTTTTTTGTGGTCATAATGGTGTAATGAATGGCTAAGGCTAGGGGTTGGTTTTGTTCTAAGTTATCGTATAAAGCTTGTTTTCCTGGGGTGTCAATATTATTAGGATAACGGTTTGAGGTACTAGGTTGATTAATTTGTTTGCAGAGTTTAATAATGTTGTTTAAATAAGCTTCATACTTTTGAGTTGCGGTTTGTTTTTCGATGATTATTTGTTGCAGTAGTTGGGACATTTGGTCATAATATTTGGGGTTACTGGGGTAAGCATTGGTTATGGTTGTTCTCAGGTTGTTTTCAATGGTTGCGGCGATCGCTGTTTGACTGCTACGGATATGGGGAGGTAGGAGATCAATGGCTTGGGTTCCCTGCTGTACAATGAGATGAACTACGTCTATCCGCTACGCTGAGATAGACGTTTCTGACGCTTCTTCGCCCCTAGTTGCCTCATGCTTCCGCACAAAGTAGAGCTAGATGACTCTGCGTCTACAGAGGACAGTTCCTGCCCCCTTGCCCAGTTTAAACACACCTGGGCTGATGCAACATCTCTGTCGCAACTATAATGACACTTTTCGCAATTGTGTTGGCGTTGCGCTAATGTCTTTTTCTTTTGATGACCACAGTTAGGACAGGTTTGAGATGGCTTTACCTTTCGAGTAGGAACCTCAACATAAAAACCACCTGCTTCGGCAACCTTGCTTTTTATTAATGATTTTAAGTTACCAATTCCAACATCAAGAATTGACCGATTTAATCCAGTCTTTTGACGTTTTCTTTGGCTACCTTTTTTAGCCTTTTTGGTCATTCCTTTTAAGTTTAGTTTCTCCGTTGCCACCAGGCTATAACAGCTAACTATCTGTGTGGAAACTTGATGATGCCAGTTTTGTCTTTGACGACCAACCTTGCTTTGGATTTTACCGACTTTTCTAATAGCCTTTTTCCATCTTCTAGAGCCTTTTACTCCTTTTTTCCCAGCACGTTTTTTTCTTGATTTCTTAGCTGTTTTGTTGCTTTTATCCTGTGATTTTTTTAGAAATCTAGGATTATCAATAACAGTTCCATCATCAAAAGCAAGTGCATGATGTGTTCCAAAATCTAGACCACAGGCTTCTTTATCAGTTTTTCGTTTTGGCTCACAACTAACAGTAATAGAAGCATACCATTTTCCTTGTTTAAAGATGATAGTGCAAGTATTAGGGGTTCCCCAATCTCTCGCTTTACCTCTGATCTTTATTGTTCCAAGGTTAGAAAGTGTCAACTTCCCATGATGTCCACTGCTATCTATTTTCCAACCAGATTTATCAGGGTAAGTCCAACCTTTATATCTTCTCGAAGACTTTAGTTTAGGATAACCTGGGGAGGCGCACCCATAGAAAAGTTAAAAGAATACATTAACAATCAAGATGCTCCCAAAAGTTAATTTGACAATTTTTCGGACATTGAGTCCTCAAATTGTCGTGCTTTCCTTCCCCACTCTCAGCTTGCGGAGTGGGGAAGGAAAGCACTGTCGTTCAGAATCAGAAAGACAAATAGAATACAACAGATTTTAATCAGATAAAAGGGAGTCTCTCACCCTTCCGTATTTTTTTGGTAGAATCAACGCAAGTCAAGGAATGGGCACCAAGATAGGGTAGAGCATACATAAATCACCCAATAATACTAGGTGAAGGCTTCTGGAGAGATAAGCCTCTTCTGTATTGATGACAATCATTACAGTAAGTTTGCTGGTTGAAAGAAGAATCCCTCAACTCCGTCGATGGGAGTGTCAAGATAATTGATAACTAGTAACTGTTTATTGTACTAAATTATGATTAAAAATTATCAAAAAATTGTTATTTTCTTACTATCCTTAAGCTTAACGGGGCTATTAGAAAAATCCTCTTCAAATGACTCTTATAGTAGTCAATCGTTTTCAGGATGGGTTCTCAATTTATTACAAGGAACTGACCAAAAAGTGAAAAATCAACAGCTTGAAAGCTCAATAA
Organism: Crocosphaera sp.; assembly: GCA_030064935.1. Classification (GTDB taxonomy): domain Bacteria; phylum Cyanobacteriota; class Cyanobacteriia; order Cyanobacteriales; family Microcystaceae; genus Crocosphaera. The sequence continues at coordinate 26,717 of JASJEA010000006.1, forward strand.
TTAACAATTTTTTGAGCCCCACGACTAAAGATAATCTAGAATCCTGTGAACCCAAAACTTCGGAACCTAATTTTTTAGTCATTGGCGGTGGTGCAACTCCTCAATCTAATGAAATAGCTCTAGAAAAAAACATTCTTTATTTTCAAAGAACATTAAATAATATGGGTTTCCAATCTCCCTCTACCAGCATCTTTTTTGCTAATGGAAATAATGGAGAAGCGAGCATACGTTATATTGATCCTCAAAGAGAAGAAAAGTTTAAAGTTCCTAATATACCTAATCTCAATGGTTCAGCAAATTTAACTAATATTCGTGGCTGGATCAATAATATTAACCAAAATAAAACCTCAGATAAACCGATTTTTTTATACTTTACTGGCCATGGAATACTCAACAAGAAAAATAGTGATAATAATGCCCTAATGCTCTGGAATAACACCCCTGTTACCGTAGCAAATCTCTCTAATTTGTTAAATGACTTACCCCAAGAGAGTCATGTTGTGACAATGATGGCTCAATGTTTTTCTGGGTCTTTTGCTAACTATATTTATCAAAATGGTGACCCCGAAAAACCGCTTGTTCAACAAACGCGATGCGGTTTTTTTGCAACCATTAAAACTTTGCCTTCTGTGGGCTGTACACCTGAAGTAAATGAGGCAGATTATAGAGATTATAGTTCTAGTTTTTTTGCTGGTTTAAGTGGAGTTAATCGTGTGGGTAAAACCGTTGCCTCTGCTGATTATAATGGGGATGGAAGGGTTAGTTATTCAGAAGCTCATGCCTTTGCTAAAGTGGATAAAAAAACCACTGACTTACCCGTTTCTACTTCAGAGGTTTGGTTACAACAAAAAGCAACTAAAGAAGATTTAGAAGTTGTTTTGAAAACCCCTATCATAGATTTGGAAAAAAAAGCCCGCCCTCAACAAAAATATGTAATTAACGCTTTAGTGAATCTATTTCAAATCGATACGAAAAATTCCTACATCGAGAATATAGAGGCATTAAAATCTCATCAGTTAGCAACGGATGCACAACGGGCTTATAAAATTAGATTACTGATGGAATTGTTAAATGTAAAAATGGAAGAAAAAATACGTCAAAATAATGATCAAAACGAAATTGCGATTTTAGACCGTTTACTTGATTGTGAATCAAGTTCCTGGAAATAGCATCAAGCAATTTGTCTTCAGCAAAATACTACGAGTTAATTGGGAAACTCTTGCAGAATTGAGATGGTTAAAGAGCATAAAATAAACGTTTCTGACCATTCCACAACGGCACCATAAGTATCTCCTGTATGACCACCAAAACGCTGATTAAACCAAAACCCTACCCCTAAAGCGATCGCCATTGCCATCATCCCCTCCATTCCCCTAAACAGCCATTTTTCAGGCTCAAGCAGAATCAAGAGCCCAGTTATTGTCCATAAACCGAACAAACTCCCCAAGACATCTTCAGGAACCTGTAGATACTGTTTATGAAACGCCCCTTTTCCAGTGGGTTTGAGATAAGGATAAAAAGCGATCGCACAAACTTGTCCCCATCTTCCCCAGCCAGATGCTAACATCAACCCCCACCAACGATCTTGGGAAATGGAACTTAAGGCGATGATCTTAAGAATAATGACCATCACTCCAGCCATGACTCCAAACGCTCCTGTTACACTATCCTGCATCACTGTTAAACGTTTTTCCTCCTCAGTGACAGCCAAACCATCCCCACTATCCATCACTCCATCTAAATGTAAACCACCGGTGAGATATAGTCCTAAAGCAGCAATTAAAGCACTTCTAATACTAATGGGAAACCCTATCCAGGTTAACCCTTGATCCATAATTCCTAAAATGGCTCCAATGGTTAATCCTATCAGAGGGGCCCAACGGGCAACAGCTTGAAAATTTTTCACCCAATGATGAGGAATCGGAATAATAGTATAAAAAATAATTGCTCCAAGTATTGAATTTAAGCTATTATCGAGGGTTTTAGTCAGTTCTTTGAACATAAATTTTTAACTACATTTATGTAGAAAGTTTACGATACACAAATTAACTCGTATCTGTAGAAAGTTTCAGAAATGCCTAGGGAATATTGCGGTAACATGATCTTATATGGCAACAGGCAATAGGCAGAGGTTATGGATAAAAAGTTTGATCACTTCTGGCCATACCTTGTCTAAGTGGACTTGTTGAACCTACTATCCTGCGGACATAAGCTCGTAGGGTAATAGAAGGTCATGCTAAGAGACAAGACACCAATATAGTCCCATAGCACCAGTTGAAAGTCGTCAGCAAAATTGTTTCTCTACTCCCATTAGAAAGAAAAGCTAAACTAGCTTTTCCTTCTACTCCTACAGTTTTTTAACTGATACCAATCGTCGCGCTTTCAGGCAATTTTTTATGAGTCACCATCACCCTGCACACCGGTTCCCTGCTCCCTGTATCATTGATCATGGGATTATTATTAATGCTGAGGACATGAAACGTATTCTTAACGATCTCGGAAGAGTTCGTTATATTCACACCCTCGATGGACACCTAGAAAGCGAAGGGGAGGGATGGATTGTTGAAGTGTTTAATGATCCCAATCAAGCAACTATTGTGGTTAATCGCTCTTTGTATCTCAATGTTCAAAGTTTCGATTATTTACAACTTCAGCGATCGCAACAGCAAGAAGCTTATTTTGATTTGATTCAGGATCGTCGTTGTTTACGTTTGATTCCCATCACCTATTCTCCTCCAATTCCTGAGAGTGAGACTAATCTCGATTCTGCTACTTTAGAAGCTATGGTTACTCAAGTTTTAGCAGCTAAATGGGATATGCAGTTAGATGATGAGGATGATACTCCGTTTTAGGTTTTTTGGTCAAAATTTACTCTTTTGTTGAGGGCTTCTACTAAGATATACGTAGAAGCCTTATTCTTCTATAAAAATATTATTAAACTAAAGGTAAGATTCTCCCCATCTGTCTCTAAAGACAAAATCACTGAAGGGTTTACGAGTGCGAGGTGATAGTTGTCTTTCGGCTAAGTCAGGAGCAAGTTGACTGGCATTGCCTGGATAACCAACGGCGAGTGCTGTAACGGGTTCGTAGTTTTGGGGTATGTTATAAAGACTTCTAGCTTTATCCCCATCAAATCCAGCCATTTGATGCACAAATAAACCGAAAGATTGGGCTTGTAGGGTTAAGTTTCCTAGTGCTAAACCCACATCATGCCAGGCGTGACGATTGGGTTTGCCATTGTGTTCAAAAGTTAATTTAGCAACCGAAAGTATTAAAAGAGGAGCATCTTTTGCCCATTTTTGATTGGCTTCTACTAAACAACTCAAAAGTTTGTTGTATTCCTGGGAATTGTCTTGAGTAGCAACAATAAAGGACCAAGGTTGTTCATTAAAACAGGAGGCTGCCCATCTTGCTGCTTCTAATAAACTGGCAACTTTTGTGGCTTCAATGGGACGATTATTAAAGGCAACAGGGCTCCAACGCTGTTTTATGAGTTCATGAATGGGATATTGATTAATGGCGGGTTTTTCCATGAGAATGATGAATTTTTATTCTACATTCTAAATTCTACATTCTAAATTCCACATTCTAAATTCTAAATTCTCAATTCTCAATTCTCAATATCAAACAAAAATATTATACTTTACCAGCTACCCATAAAACTAAAGGCAATGTCAAAAAACTGAGTAATGTGGTGACAACAATAGTACGAGCAACTTTTATAGATTCTCCACCAAATTCAGTAGCTAAAACAATTGTATTAACTGCGGTTGGCATAGCACTTTGTAAGACAAAAACTTCTAAATCTAATGGGTTAAGTTGAATCACTTTACCTACTAATAAAGCAATTAAAGGAGCTAAAATTAATCTAAGTTTTAAAGAAATCATTTCAAACTTAGTAATCTTAAATTGTGTATTAGCCAATTCCATTCCTAAAATAATCAAGGCAATAGGAATGGCTGCCCTGCCCAACAAATGTAGGGCTTGTGCTATATTAAAAGGAAGTTCTATTTTAAAAAATCTCAGACTTAATCCGGCTAAAATTGCCCACATTAAAGGTAATTTAAAAGTAACTTGTAAACTTTTTTTAAAACCGCTTCCTGTGAGAATAGCGGGGGCAACACCAAATAATAAAATACTTGAACCAATCATATAAATAACTGCTCTTTCTAATCCTGCTGTTCCTAATGCAAAATCTACTAAAGGTAATCCCATGTTGCCATTATTAGGATGGAGGGTTGTTGCGATTAGACTTTTATGGGTAATCAGGGGCAACTTGAAACAATAACTAATAATTGAAACGACAATATACATAATCAAAGCAATAATAAAAACCCCGCCTAATAATTGGCTTGCATTCTGCAATGATAAAGTGGTTGTATATAAACTATCAGCTACTAAAGCCGGGGCTAAAATATAAACAATTAATTGAGACAATGTTTGTTTCTGAAGGGTCAATTTTTTGCCAGCAATAACCCCAATCATGATAATCAAAGCAACGGGAATGATAGCTGGTAATAAAACAGTCATTGGTCAAAAATATTTTAAAAGACATAAGAGTTGTTAACAAGCAATATGCTTGTGTTATCTAGCATTTCCCATACTTGTGAGTTACAAAATTTTTTAGTTTTGGGAGTTCGGAATTCGGAGTTTGGGAAGAAGACATGAGTGTACTTTATAGTCTGGAATCATGTAACGCATATTGAACTAACTGACTCAATTTATGGCGTAAAGTTTCTAATCCTAACCGTTGACTAGCAGAAATAAAAACAGCTAAAGGATACTCTTCCTGTGCAATTCGTAAGGTTTCTCCATCTACGGTATCAATCTTATTAAAGACTAATAAAATTGGACCAGGAACTAAAGGCATTTCTTGTAAAATCGTCATTACAGACTGTATATGATGTTGCCAAGCTGGGTGAGATAAATCCACTAAATGCAGCAGGGCATCTGCTTCGGTTACTTCCTCTAAAGTCGCGCGGAATGCGTCAACTAAAGACGGGGGTAACTCATGAATAAATCCTACCGTATCTGTTAATAAAAAAGTGTAAGGTTCTCCTGTATTGTTATCAATCCCAGATAAACGGCGAGTGGTGGGGTCGAGGGTAGCAAACAATTGATCCGCCGTGTACACCTCTGCATTGGTCAAAGCATTGATTAATGTTGACTTACCCGCATTGGTATAACCGACGATCGCAATACTGGGAACCTCCTGTTTCTGACGTTGTTGACGGAGACGGGAACGGTGAGACTGTAACTTATTAACCTCTTGTTGTAGGCGGGAAATGCGTCTTTGAATCGATCGCCGTTCTGTTTCTAACTTGGTTTCTCCTGGTCCTCTGGTGCCGATCCCACCCCCTAACCGAGACATGGCTTGGCCTCGCCCGATTAATCGAGGCAACATATATTCTAGTTGAGCTAACTCCACTTGTAATTTTCCGGCCCGTGACTGAGCCCGTTGAGCAAAAATATCTAAAATAACTTCAGTTCGATCAATTACTCTCACCCCTAACTGGGTTTCTAAATTACGGACTTGTGCGGGGGATAAGTCGATACTAAAGACAACTAAATTGGCTCCCAAGGTTTGCAATCTTAAAGCAATTTCTTCTACTTTACCTTTTCCGACAACGGTTTGAGGATGGGGGTTGGGGCGTTTTTGTTGGATGGTTTCCACCGTTTCCCCTCCTGCGGTTTCTACCAGTCTTTGCACTTCGGCCAATTCCTCAGCAAAAGCTCGATCGCTCATTTTGGCTGTTTGTAACCCGACGAGCATCACTCGTTCGTGATCCCCTTCTACCTGTTGGGCTACATATTCTCGACGAAACTCTGCTTCTAACCCTTCTACTAACCCCAAAAAATCTTGTTCTGAAAGGGTTTCTAGGGACATGGCAGGAGAAACAGTCCAATAATAAGTATGATTGGGGTTTAATTCGGAAGGGGGCAATAAATGGGCAATATAGGCTTCTTTGATATAGCCGGTGGCTCCTCCACCTCGTCGCATTTTCCCTTCTGAGGTGACGGATAATACCACCAAAGTATCGAGTCTTTGTCTAACCATCGCTGTTAAACTAGACTCTTTAGGAGGTTCGCTTTTCAGTTGGCTGGCAATACAGCGAATACCACAAAGCCGTTCCGCACCGTAACGAGGGAGTTCCAATGGGGGTATTTGGGTTTGTCTAGGGGTTCCTACTCCCACTCGGATCACCTGGCCCCGACGGTTAATATAAGCGCATATCGCTTGACCGAGATCAGAGCTAATGGCGGCTAGTCTTTGGGCAAACTCTGGGGAGGTGAAGCGATCGCCCCGTAGTTTTTGATGATAAAGTCGTTTTAACTGCTTAATTTGACTGGGTTTGAGTCCTTGCAGGTTTCCGTAGATGGTATCGATGGGCCAACCTCCTTACTGGGCTTAATTATTTTGGCTTATTTCTTCATTATAATGTTCCATCTCTGGACTTGTTTGCCCATATACTCCTTCTATTTGCTGACGACAACACTCTATGGCAAATTCGTTAAATTCTTTGGGATCAATATCATACATTTGTTGAAAAATATCGGCTTTGACTCGACAAAAACGGGGACGTTGTTCATAAATTAAACATTTTCGGCTTTCATGGTCAAAATTAATGCACCAACCGTCTTCTCCCACTAAAGTTAAATAATGCTCTAATTCTTCTGGCGTTAAATAGTCTTCTAAGTCGGGGCGATCGCCCGGATCTAAGTTACAACAGGCCCCACACCCTTCTACACATTTCCATGTTTCTCTTTTGGTCTTCATGAAGTTTCAATCTTTGAGTTTCTTTTTTTCATTTTACTCTTTTTGATGGCTTGATATAATTAAAGGTGTTTAGATTATTAACTAGAGAATAGAATAGCATTTGGTATGGAACAATTTAATTATACAGAAATCAAAGAAAACTTACCAAAAGTTATGAAACAAGTTTGTCAAGATCATACGCCGATTATTATTGCCGAAAATGAGCAAGAACCTGTTTTTTAAATGTCTCTGTCCGATTATAATTCTTATCAAGAAACCTTCTATTTATTATGGAATTAGAGTTATCAGAAATAATTAAGCGAAAAGCTGATTGAAGAACTTCAGCAGAATTAAGTCGTTATTTTCGTCATCAAGTGGAAAAAGAAGCGGTAATCATATATCTTAGATAATAATGTTTAAAATATTTACAAAGAACAATGATATAATAGTTTGGAAAGACTACAACATGAAAAAATTACACAAAAATTTAGAAATGAAACAACAGTTTAATGTAATCATTGAAAAAGATTCAGATGGCTATTTAGTTGCTTCTGTTCCTGCTTTAAAAGGATGTCATACTCAAGCAAAAAGCTATGATGAATTAATAGAAAGAATAAAAGAAGCGATCGAATTATGCTTAGAAATGGAAAACCAAGACTTTGAAACTTTAGAGTTTGTTGCAGTAGAAAGAATCACAATTAATTCATGAGTAATATTACAGCAATGACAGGAAAAAGAATGATATCAGCTTTGAAAAAAGCTGGATTTACTGTTGCTAGAATCAAAGTAAGTCATCATTTCCTCAGTCATTCTGATGGAAGAAGAACTGTTATTCCTGTTCATGGTAAAGAAACCATTGGAAAAGGATTATTTGCTAAGATTTTGAAAGATTGTGAATTAAATGTTGATTATTTTTTAGACTTGTTATGAAATAATAAGACAAAAAGTAAGGACATAATGGTATTATATCCCTACAAATTAATTAATCAAATTGTTATCTTAAAACCTAACCAATATTACGCTTTAAACGAGAAGTAAACCCTAAACCTGCTAAGGTTAATAACCCTAAAATTGTACCAGGTTCAGGTACGTGGGCTGTTTCGATGTCAAAAGAGAAGCTACGAGTTGCTGGAGGATTGATAAGATTGATAAAGTCAACAGTAATTGAGTCATCTGTAAAGGAGATATCAGAAACCTCAGCCGCATTACCTGCTGTTAAGCTCACATCCGTAACAATTCCCGGAGTATCTACCCAATCAAGATCAGATAAAACAAATCTTGTAGGAGCACCTAGAGCACCAAAACCTGTCAAATTGACAGTGATATCAAAAGAATCGCTTGTAACATCAACAGGGAGAGGATTGGCAAGGGGAATAACAAACTCTATCCCCGGATCAATCACAACGGCCGTTTCATCAAAAACAGGTGGAGCCCCAATTGCTCCAAATTGTAATCTAACTTCATCACCTAGTAAAGCAGCTTGAGCCGGGGTATAACATTCAATACGCATTCAATTATATGCTAACTCTTCGCAAGGAATTTTGGCTTAGGGATAATTTACAATCTTTATGAGTCCAAGAAACCCTATAGTATTACATTTTTACCTACGCTTTTAGATAGTAGCTTAAAAATTTTTCTGAAGGCTTTAACTCTGCTAAAATAGAGATTATATGACTTCATCATCAACGATTAACGTTTAACTATGTCATCCGTCAATATTACTGAATCTTTTAACTGGTTACATCGAGGCACTAATGAAATATTTCCTAATCAAGCTAACTCTAATAACCCTGAAGAAAATTTAGTCAAACTGATAGAAAATTCAGAGCATCCTTTACGAGTTAAACTAGGAATTGATCCAACAGGAATCGATATCCATTTAGGTCATAGTATTCCTTTTCGTAAGTTAAGAGCATTTCAAGATGCAGGACATACTGCTGTGGTTATTATTGGTGATTTTACTGCACAAATTGGCGATCCCACAGGTAAGTCAGAAGTTCGGAAACAGTTAACTTCCCAACAGGTTAAGGATAACGCAAAAAGCTATTTAGATCAACTGCGTCCTATCTTAGATTTTGATACCCCAGGAAGGTTAGAAATTCGTTATAATTCTGAGTGGTTGAGTGATTTAAATTTGGCAAAAATTCAAGAATTATTAGCCACAATGACTGTGGGACAAATGTTAGCCAAAGAAGGATTTTCTGAACGTTATAAACAAGAAAATCCTATCTTTCTCCACGAATTTCTTTACCCGTTAATGCAGGGTTATGATTCCGTTATGATCGATGCTGATGTGGAGTTAGGCGGAACGGATCAAAAGTTTAATATTGCTGTAGGAAGAGACTTACAAAGACACTTTGGTAAAAAGCCTCAGTTTGGTTTATTATTGCCCATTTTAATTGGCACAGATGGCAGTCAAAAAATGTCTAAATCCCTCAATAATTACGTGGGATTGAAAGAAGATGAGTTGTCTATGTATTCTAAATTAGAGAAAACTCCAGATGCTTTAATTAAGGATTATTTTGAGTTATTAACTAATTTGCCTTTAGATAATTTACCTGACAATCCGAGAGAATGTCAAAAGTTATTAGCTATAGAAATAGTCTCGCAATTTCATGGTCAAGAAAAAGCGTTAATTGCACAAAAAACTGCCGAGGATTTAGTTAAAAATAAAGGGAATAGTGCTACGGATGCTGTTCCTGAATATAATTTATCCAATGTCGAATTCCCGGCCAAATTATTCTATATTTTAAATGCTAGTGGATTATGTGGCAGCAGTGGAGAAGGAAGACGACAAATACAAGGGGGTGCAGTACGTTTAGATGGGGAAAAAGTAACGGATGTTAATAGCACTTTTGATGACGTAAAACAACTCTCTGGTAAAGTTTTGCAGGTGGGGAAAAAGAAGTTTATTAAGTTAGTTTGATTTAAGTTTCTACTTCTTCTAATATTCCCTAAATGTCTTGAATATTATGAACTTGGTAGATCATCAAAAGTTATGGAAAAGTTTAACAGTTTACCCAATGTTTTTCCTTTAGGTTTTTATCATCCTAAGTCTAATTATGATGGAGATTATTATGAAGACAATGAATATTTTAATGAATATAGTCAGAAAATATTAAATCTCAAAAATAGCGATTATGAGGCTATTATATTCTTCTTCTAACATTATTCTTTAATTAACCTATTAATAAGTAAGGTGGGCATTGCCCACCCTACGGTTTTAAATAATTGCTTCTTTATTCAGGGCTTTGCTACCAGCCACCAGTTGGGCTGCAGCGTAGGAACCGAGAAAAGCAAGGGTTATAAGGGCAGAAATAAGTGAAATAAGACGATATCCTTTGATATTTTGCGCTAGAAATGCTGAAACGGTGTCTGAGTTAGTTGCTTCAGAAAGCCGTCTTAACGGTTGAAATACCAGCCACCAAGCGAGATAATCGCCCATTGCCCACCCTAGGGTTAGCCAGATGGTGGAAATGCCAATTTTATAGGCAAAACCAACTTGTCCGATGAATAATAAGCCACTTTGCCCCGTTGCCATCGCTGAGAGGGCGGTTAACCAAGGATTAACGTTACGACTAGCTAATAAATAGTCGGTGGTGGTGGCTTTTTTCTGGGTGGCTGAATAGGTTCCTACCCCGGTAAATAACAGCAGGAAAACAATGAATGTAATGATAATTCCAAGTTGATCAACCATTATTTTTTTAGTCAGAAAGTAGAAACAGTAAAGAGAGAATTTTCTGAATTGAATGATTAATTCTAAATCCTACATTCTAAATTCTACATTCACCTAGTCTCCACCTGTTTCTACTAATTTACCAATATTAAAGTCAATTTTTACCCAATTTTTAAACTTGAATAAATTTTGCAGCAATAATAGGCTAATTTGCCAATGAGGATTCATGAAAAAAGGCAGGGGATCATTGAGTTTAAAAATAGCATCAGTTCCGGTGGTAATTTTCTTGCTCCAAGCTTGAAAATCTGAGAGAGAACGAATTCCAGTTAACCGCCAAACTTCGTGATATAGCCAATAAGTGGGCTTACTATTCGTTAATGGAGTGATGGGTTGTTGGTTATTTTTACCATCATTGAGATAGGCATCAGCTACCCCTGGATGATTATAAAACATGGTGATGGCTGAATGGGTACGGGGGTTACATTCTATAGGGTAAACGGTGCCATCTTCCGATTGAATAAAATCAAAAGAAATTTGTCCACTGAGGTTTAATTCTTTGGCAAATATTTCAACCCATCTATAAATTTCAGGTTTATCAATATGCTGATAATTGACCTGAAATGGTGAAGAGTTGACGGGGTGACAAGAGTTGGAAAAAACGGATCAAATAACGGTTTCAGAATCTGAGTTGACTAAAAAATCAACCCTCTTAATAAGTAGTGATGATAATTAAGCGGTTTATGATAATCTAGCTTGAT
>JASJEA010000273.1 GCA_030064935.1 Crocosphaera sp.
CCGAGTTTACGTATTAAAGATGTAGTCGTGGGAGGAGAAGCTTAAAAAACCTAATATTCAAAGGATTATCTAGATTAATTACGACGTTAAAACCTCATCAACCCTGGTTAAATCTAATTCAGAAAAATAATCAATTGCCCAATTAGAAAGTCGTTGCATAAAGTGATAAGGATAAGTATTTGCAATACCTACCACCTGCATTTTAGCTCTTTTAGCTGCTTCAATTCCCACCGGACTATCTTCAATAACTAAACAATTTTCTGGGGTTAATTGTAAAGTATTATCTAATTGATTGAAGCGTTCAACAGCTAACAAATACCCGTCAGGTTGTGGTTTACTCCTTACTACTTCATCTGCTCCTACAGTCACTTCAAAATAGTTCAATATTCCTGCTTTATCTAAGATGAATTTAGCTTCTGAAGATAAAGCACCAGTTACTAATCCAATTCTCAAATTATGTTGTTGTAAATAGCTTAAAAAGTCTTTTAATTCAGGATAAATCGGTATTTCCTTTAAAGAGTCAATGCGCTGTCTATAAGCGAGGGTTTTCGCTTCAATTAATTTATCTAAATAGTCATCAGATGCCACTCTACCACGACGGTGTAAAATATCTAATAAACAAGCACGATCACTTCTTCCTAAACATAGTTCTTGGTATTCTGAAGGATCAGTCCGTATATTTTCTCCTAATAAAATATCGTTGATTAATTGTTGATGAATTGCCTCATCATTGATAATGACACCATTGAGATCAAAAATAACTGCTTTTAACATATCTCGTCTTAGGATTAATTAATGTTAACTGGATCAACAAAACTAAATATTATCTCAAGTGCTATTAATGATTTATTTGTAAGGAATTTTCACTCATGGAAATATTATGAAATTCAACCTTTTTATCATCTTCACAAGGAACTAAAGTTTGAATAAGAAAGTCACCCACTTTGTTGTCTTGATTAGCGATTAATACCCTTGCGGTATGACCAGTTTTTAGGACTTCACGACGATCGCATTGTTCATAAGCATAGATAATCAATAAGTCTCCTGGTTCACATAATAAAGCAGCCCCACCATTAGGACAAATTTCTCCGTTTCCTGGTTCTCCTGGAATAACATAGGTTGAGAAGCGATTACCATTATTCAAGTTAACAATGTCCACTTCTTCTAGGGGTAAAATGCCCACTTTATCCAATAAAATTGTATCAACTGTAATACTGCCAACATAATCAATATTGGCCTGCGTCACCTTAACTCGATGGAGCTTAGCGTGCATTAACCGAATGGTTCCCATATCTTTAATTAAGCTAATTACTAATTATTATAGTTCATAAATTAGCTATGTAAGTCCACTACCGGTCTGTTTGAGCTAAAATGGGGTAATAGGAATCTGATGCTTGCAGTTCTTGAAATCTAATGCACGCTCATTGAGTTAAAAAATCCACTACAAAAAAGGGCGATCTCATATAGGTTGGGGTGAGAAGCGAAAGCCAACAAATATGCTCCTTAGCTCTTTTAGGGTCAGTTAACGAAATGTAACACACAAAACTGACCGTTATATTTTCGGTAAAATTCTAAATTCTAAATTCTAAATTTAATGAATACCCCCCGTGATCGCCTCTATCAACTTCTACCCGCCATTTATAGGTTGCGAGATGCCACCGAAGGAGAACCCCTACGGGAATTATTAGGGATCATCCAAGCCGAATTAGAAATTATTGAGAACGATATTGGCAATCTGTACCATAACTGGTTCATTGAAACTTGCGACGACTGGATTGTGCCTTATATTGCCGATCTGCTCGATGTCAGAGAAATCTATAGCCAAACTCTCAATGATTTAGAGCAAACCAACTACGGACAAAGAGAATGGCGCGCTTTGGTTGCCAATACCCTCGCTTATAGAAGACGAAAAGGAACAATACCGGTTCTCGAACAGTTAGCTAAAGACGTGACCGGATGGCGATCGCGGGCTGTGGAGTTTGGTCGCCTAATGTTGACCAGTCAAAACCTCAATCATCTTGTAACCCAGAGTACCTTAGTTGATTTACAGGCCGATAACTATTCCCAAACCATCGGCACCCCCTTTGAGTCTCAGGCGGCTTATTCAGTCGATATTCTTTCCTCCAGTAATGGTAGTCTTTATAACATTTCTCATATTGGTTTATTAGTTTGGCGTTTACAAAGCTATCCCCTCGAAAAAATTAGCCCTCGAAAAATTACCCCGGATCGCTATACATTTAACCCCCTAGGTTACGATGATATTCCTCTATTTAATCAACCCCAAACAGAAACCGATATTGCTACCCTAGCGCAAGAGATAAATGTACCTGCTCCTTTATCTATTCTCCCTTTAGCCAAGGAACTGAGGCAACGACGACAGCTACTCTGGCAAGGAAAAGAGCCCGAAGGGGTTCGTTATTTTGATAGTGATCCTATCCTAGAAATTTTTATCAATGGTCAAGCCGATCCTATAGCCCCAGAAACCATATTGATCTGTTCTTTAGACAAGGAACAAACCTGGGAAACCCCCAATATTCAAAGAGATAGCCTTCCAGGAGAACCACCCATCCCTACACCAGTAGTTGCAGTTGATCCCACTTTAGGCCGTCTTAAATTTCTCGCTCCTCCTTTTCCCCAACAAGTAGAAGTCAGTTACTCCTATGGGTTTAGTGATGATCTCGGTGGGGGACCTTATCCTCGTCAACTAGATGATGACGACTCTATCTCTGAAGTCGAACAAAAAAATTCAGGAGCGGCTAACCCCCTCGCTGTGGCCATTGAAACCTGGAACCAAAAAGCACAAGCTTGGTTGGGCATACAAAACCAGACCAATATTCCCATTGTTAATCTGACGATTTCCCCAAGAGGCATTACTCAGGGTAATCTTGAACGACCTACTTTTGCTCCTGGTGTTATTCAGGGACTATCCGTGATTAGGGATGTACGCAATCAGCAAATTATCGTAACTTCCGGTCAAGCGATCGATGGTTTGGGACGAGTCATTAACATCACACAAGATGTCCCCATTACATTTGAGCTTCTGACCGATAAGATCGCTGATTATCCGGGAAAGACAGGTTTTTTAGTTATTTTTTATCAGTCTAATCAGCAAAAGTTTCCCTTTGAATCTGCTCCTGAAACGGCGCTCGATTCTTTAGATGGTTATTGTATTCCCTTGGCTCGGTTAACCATCGACTCAAAGTTGCAACAAATCCAAGAACCTGAAATGGTTGCAGTGGACTTTAGACCAGGAATTGTTTGGGGTTTAGAGGTGACGATGATTGCCAACAGACTCGAAGCAATGGTAAATCCAGGGTTAGCCATTGATAGACGGGGCAGAAAAATGTCCCTTTATGAGGGTTTTAGCTTTGACTTTAAACCCTATTTAGGCAACAATCACCATCTCTGTGTGATCCTCTCACAAATTGATACTGTTATTAGCAGTCGATGGCAGATCGAATTAATTGATCCAAACAACATTGATAGCGATCGCTATTATATTGAGTTAGCTCGATTTAACCCCATTCTTCCACTCGACATAGAGATTCAACCCCTGCTACCCACAGCCGTTAAAGAACGATTAGAAGTAACCTTGATTCGATCTCCACGGGCTATAGTTGAAATTAGTGCAGGAACAGTCATTGACGGTTCAGGAATAGAAATTGAACTAGAAAAACCCTGTCAACTGGACTTGAGTGATTACTTAGGTCAAACTCTAACCCTATTTGTCTCCTCAGAAACAGCACAGGGAGTACCCTTAACCTTTGTGGATGAAACCTGTCCGTATATTGGTATTGTTCCTCAACCTATTCATAGCACTCGCCTTTATACAGAGACAATTTTTATTCAAGATAGTCGCACCTATGAAGGGGACTATGAGATTATCATTCCTGAGAACACCCAACTCAAAATTATTGCTAACAATGCTCAGCGTCCTCATTTACAGGGTAATATTTATATTCAAGGGACTGCAAAAGGAGAAAACCATCAAGGAGGAGAACTCTGTTTTGAGGGTCTTTTAATTGAAGGAAATATGATTGTGCGATCGGGCAATTTGGGACGTTTACAGATTCGTCATTGTACTTTAGTTCCTGCCACCAGTCACTTAAAGGTGCAATCGAGCTTACAATTCTTTCAACAACCAGAAGATAATGAAATTGAACCCCTCGATCTCATCGGGTTAGTTATCTATTTCCTCAATTTTATTTATCAGTGGATTTGTCGTTATTTAGGACAAAAAAATTATCGTTCTCAATATACATTTTCTCAACTTTTTCAACTTTATTCTCAACAAGTACAGTCCATGCTTATACTCATGGGAGAAAGCTTTTTTGGAGAGAATAGAACAACGGAAAATAAACAACAAGAATTGGATTTTTCCACATCAATGTTTACTTCGAGCGGAGATAATAATGCTCATTTAGAAATCTTTATAGAGCGGAGTATTTGTGGAGCTATTTTCTTGGCCAATACAGTACCAAAATTAATCATTCAAAATAGTATTATTGATCATAAAACCTTCAGAGATAAAAAGCAACCAGAAACCAGTGGAATAGCAATTTTAGCTGAAGGTGCAGATAGTAATATTCAAAATAGTACCCTATTAGGAACCACTACAGTTAAAACCATAGAAGCGAGTAATAGCATCTTTAGTCAAACCTTAAAAGTTCTCAGAAAACAAACAGGATGTATTCGTTTTTCTTATGTTAGTGCAACCTCAGCAACCCCTCCACGCTATCGATGTCAACCGGATCTTAGTTTTAGTCAACAATTAGATAGCTTTCCTCAACAAATAACTTGTTTAGACATTGGTAGAAAATTAGGCACTGGCACCATTTATAACGACGGTGAAAATGAGAATCAAATTATTGGGAAAAAAACTAATTTTAGTCAAGAATTAAAACCACAGCATGAAATTATTATTCTCAATAATCAAACCCAGATAACAGAAACAAGAACCATTACTGAGATAGAAAATGAAGAAAAATTGACCATTAATCAACCCCTTGATACCAAAATAGAAGAAAACAATGCAGCTAACTTTGAAATTCCCTTTATCTTCGCCGGAACTTTAGGGCAGGGAATTTTTAACTCCTTTAATCAAGGAAAAAATTGGGACAATCTTAGTGAAAATACTCCTAATCTTTATGTGACGGCAATGATTTCTGATACTCAAGAAGAAACAACAACTCTATTTGTAGGAACCATAGACGGTAAAATATATCAGGCTCAACTAAATAATAATATAGAATGGAAAGAAAATATTTTAGAGGGCAATAATACTGCAATTTCTGTTTTATTAAAGGCTAAAAATAATATTTATGCTGCTACTGCTGGTAAAGGGGTTTGGAACTATAATAAACGAGAAGAAAAATGGCAACCAATTACAGAACAATTAAACGATCTCAATGTCAAAAGTTTAGTTATTAATTCTCAAGAAAAACTATTAGCAGGAACTCAAGAAAATGGAGTATTTATCTATATTGATCAAGAAAATACTCAAAACTGGATGCCATTGAACAAAGGATTATTGGACTTAAATATTACTGTTTTAACGGTTACATCTCAAGGAAAAATATTGGCTGGAACTAAAAAAGGAGGTGTATTTTACTACGATCATGATAACCAAGAGTGGATTGAAATCAATCAAAAATTAACCAATTTAAACATTACAGCAATTGTTTCCTCTCAAATAAAAAGTAGAATTTCCATTAACAATAATGTTGTTAGTGGAGAGAATACCTTTTTTAAACAAGAAGGACTAAAGCCAGGGGAAAAATTCCTTCAAAATGGAAAAGAATTAGGCATTATTACTCAAGTTGAGTCTGACACAAAACTTATTCTACAAACAGCAATTCAGGAAGATATAATAAACCAAGAACATAAAAATTATGAGTTAATTTTTGCAGCAACTGACGACGGCAAACTGTTTCGATACATTCAAGGTGGAACTGCTTGGGAAAAACTAAATTTGGATCTAAAAGGAACCACAATTACTGTTTTAAATAAAGTTAACGAAAACGGAGGAGACCTATTTTTAGGAACAGCAGCCGGTGATATTATGTCCTCTCATGATTATGGACAAAATTGGTTTTCTATTAATCGGGGACTGACCAATGTAGAAGAAAAACTAGCAATTATGGCTAGTTTACAACCCAATTTTACCGCTTCATTTTATGGTGATCCCGGTTATGGTCAACTCAGTCAAAACTGTGCGATGGAAATCCGAACCGGCGGGGAAGACAGTGCAGAAATGGGAGCATTTTACTCTCTCAAACAACACCAAAGAGAACAAAATTTGCAAGCCAATCTTAAAGAATATTTACCCTTTGGCTTACAAGTAGGAACCTTCTATATTACTTGACCGAAAAAAATGGTTTTAAGCCTCCCCTTTCAAGGGGAAAAAAGGCGGTCGAGGAATGTCTAGGTATCCTCGCCATATTCAATCGGCCAAGAGAAGAAAAATATTCCTTGACGGATTGGTAATTCTAAATTCTAAATTCTGACTGAAATACTAGCAATGAAAGGCGACATTACTCGATTAACATTTGACCCTAAAAAACACTATACCAGTGTTCGTATGCAGCAGGGACGCTTACAACTGGATGCAGATTGGAATGAACAAGTTGACATTGAAAATCATCTAAGACGCGCACAAATTCAAGCATCTTTAGGTTCTGATAATGGAGTTCCTAGTTATAACCCAGAAACACAAGAAGCTAAACCCGATAGCTTTCAGTTAACTATTATTGATCAAGGTATTGATACAGGAAAAGACATACAAATTAGACCCGGTCATCTTTATATTAAGGGAACACTGTGTGAACTGGAATTAGGAACACCTTTCGACGCTACAATCAAAGAAAGTCAAACGAAAAAACTTCGAGTAGAAGTGTCTAGTTTGGTTATTGATGGAAGAGAAATTGAAGCAAATCAATGGTTAGAAGAGATAAACGAAGAGAAAGGAGAACAAGAGCAAAAACGTTATCAAATAGAAACTGTTGACCGACAAAAACGTACATTGACATTAATAACTACTGAAGAAAGTGATAAAAAAATAATTAAACTACGTCGTCTATCTACTTACAAAACCCAACCTGATTATATTAATCCTCCCACCAATTTGCCGTCGGGATTTTATTTAGCTTATATTGATGTTTGGGAACGTCATATTACCACCATTGAAGATAATTCCCTTCGTGAAATTGCTTTAAATAGTCCCGATACTACCACTCGCAGCAAAACCGTTTGGCAATTAAAACTCCTGAATATTCAAGTAGAAGAAGAATCTGAAGAATCGACAGATTTTATCAATGAATTAAAAACAAATAGTCAACAAATTTGGAGAGAATTTGTTGCCAATAATAATAGTCGATTCACCGAAGCAAAAATGAATGCTTGTGCCTTACTTTGTGGTAATGTAGGAGCTTCTTTTTCCAGTAGAACAGGGTATCAAAGATTAGAAAATCAACTATATCGTGTTGAAATTCATCAATCTGGGACCATAGGAGATGATACATCACCAACCTTTAAATGGTCACGCGAAAACGGCAGTATTGTTAGTCCTATTGTGGGAAAAATAGAAGGAAACACTATCAATATTAAACCGTCTAATAGGGATGCTTGGAATGCTGCTCAACCTGGACAACAGTGGATTGAAATTACCAATGAAGAACTAGACTTAAAAGGAAATCCAGGGGTATTAGCCCCCATAAATAGAGTTATTTCAGGGACGAAAATTGAGTTTGGCAGTCCGACAAACACACTTCCCGAAAATCCCACTAAAGTTAGACGTTGGGATGGTGAAGAGATAGAGATCAAATCCCAAGAATGGATAGATTTAGAAGGAGGAATTAAAGTAAAATTTTCTTCAAATTTAGCCTATGAAACTGGAGACTATTGGTTAATTCCAGCGAGAACAGCTACTAATGATATTGAATGGCCTAATGATAACGGAGAACCTGCTATACCCATACCTCAGACCCCTCGCGGTATTGTACATAATTATGCACCTTTAGGGTTAGTAAAAGTCAAAAAAGTTGATGAAGAAAGTATTTTTGAGGGGTTTCAGCAAGCAGATCAAACCAATCAAATTTTAGATCGAAGGACTAAATTTCCTGCTCTACAAAATAGTTTTGATAAGGAAAGTGGCGGGACTATAAATGGTAAGGTAACAA
This sequence comes from Crocosphaera sp., assembly GCA_030064935.1. Classification (GTDB taxonomy): domain Bacteria; phylum Cyanobacteriota; class Cyanobacteriia; order Cyanobacteriales; family Microcystaceae; genus Crocosphaera. The sequence goes on from JASJEA010000273.1 coordinate 8,178, forward strand.
TTGATAATACCCTCACAGTAACCAATCAAAGTACCTTCAGCACTGTCAACATTACAGACACCTTAGCCGTAACCAATCAAAGTACCTTCAGCACTGTCAACATTACAGACACCTTAGCCGTAACCAATCAAAGTACCTTCAGCACT
>JASJEA010000076.1 GCA_030064935.1 Crocosphaera sp.
TATGCGCCTTAAAAGGCGGGGTTTTAGACCCAACTATTTTCGATAATTGGTGATTTTCGAGGCATCGAACCTCGAAAATCACACGCTCTACCTCCCCACTCCGCAAGCTGAGAGTGGGGACTCCCGCTTATTCCGTTGAATTAAAGTCAGTGATCCTCTAGAGGCTTAATAATATTAAGCCCCTGCTGACGTTGTTTTTGTACCATATAAAGAATCATTAAAAATACTCAAGGACAGAATATGTCACAAGAAAAAAAAGTTGTCGTTGTTGGTGCTGGTTGGGCAGGTTTAGGGGCAACTTATCACCTAGCCAAACAAGGTTATGATGTTACTTTATTAGAAGCCTCTCCTTATCCTGGGGGGTTAGTAGCTGGCTGGAAAACAGATGATGGTAAGTCCATAGAAGCGGGAGTTCATGGATTTTGGTATCCCTATAAAAACATCTTTCAATTAGTAGAAGAATTGGGTTTAAATCCCTTTACTAATTGGACTCGATCTTCTCAGTATTCTCCTGCCGGTTTAGAAGTAGAATCTCCTATTTTTCAAGACGAACCTTTCCTACCAACCCCTTTAGGAACCTTTCTTTATACTAATTTTAAACGGCTTCCTTTAAGCGATCGCTTATCAGCTTTGCCTCTGCTTTATAGTTTACTTGATTTTGATAATTCTGATGATGCTTGGCAACGATACGATAAAGTAACAGCCAGAGAATTATTTAAACAATTTGGGGTATCTTCTCGCCTTTATAAAGATGCTTTTGAACCAATGTTATTAGTAGGGTTATTTGCCCCAGGAGAACAATGTAGTGCCGCCGCAACTTTAGGGATGCTTTACTATTTTATTCTAGCTCATCAACCTAATTTTGATGTAGTTTGGTGTCGAGGGACGGTAGGAGAAATGATTTTTAAACCTTGGGTCAAAAAAATAGAAAGTTTAGGGGGCAAAGTTTTAACCAATAAACGAGTTGATGAGATTATAATCAATAATCAAGGAGTTGCTCAAGGAGTCATTTGTGACCAAGAAATTTTTGCAGCCGATGCTGTTATTTTAGGAGTTAGTATTAGTGGAATCAAAAAGATTGTCAAAAACAGTCAAGTATTAAATCAATATCCAGAATTTTATAACCTCTCCAATTTAGGGGCAATTGATGTATTAGCAACTCGATTATGGTTTGATAGAAAAGTTAATATTCCTTTACCCTCTAACGCTTGTTTTGGATTTGATAAAACCACTGGTTGGACATTTTTTGACCTCAACAATCTTCATGATGAATATAGAGACTTAGAAGGGACAGTGATCGAAGCAGATTTTTATCATGCTAATCAATTATTAACGATGAATAACGAACAAATTATTAAAAAAGTTCATCAAGACATAACCACTTGTATTCCTGAATTAGCTAATGCTAGAATCGTGGATAGTAGAGTTACAAAAATATCTCAAGGTGTCACTCATTTTGCCCCTGGTAGCTATCAATATTTACTTCCTGCAAACTCTCCCATTGATAATTTATACTTAAGTGGAGATTGGGTGATTACCCGTCATGGTTCCTGGTCCCAAGAAAAAGCCTATGTAACTGGTTTAGAGGCTGCTAATTTAGTTATTAAACAATTTGGAGGAAATGCTGCTACAATTATACCTGTTGAGCAAGATGAACCCCATATACAAATCGGGCGAGTCATTAATCAAAATTTCCGTAAAATAATTAATGACTTTGTCCCTAAGTTTTGGCTACCATAGAAAAAATAGAAGTAACAAAAAATCAGAGGTTAATTATGTTTGGAAGACAACCTAAAGAAGAAAAGTCTACAGAAGATTTTGAGGTAGCTGATATCATGTTTCCATCAGAATCAGAATTGGAAGAGAGTTCAGAAGACGATACAGAATTGAGTAAAGTAAGTAAGAGGGAAAAAGTATCCTTGGATCAAAATAATCCTGAAATTGTTAATATTGTTGAGAAAATTAGTGGTATTGTTTCCCCATACTTTATTGTTATTGTGGGACTGATTTTATACGATGATAACTTTTTATTAGGATTACTATTAATTGCTGTCGGAATACTATCTTTACTTAAGATTTCTTGGCAAGACATTTTAGGAGTTTTTCTGGATATTAAAGATGGATTAAGTTCCGATGATTAACTATATTTTTTTATAGTTTATGTTTATAGACATCTCAATTCATTGAGATAAATATTTGCATCATAAATTGCTCTAAATCTATAATTATCGGTGATGATTAGGAAATCATGCAAAATATATTCACAACAGATGATTTAAAAAGTTTATATGAAATTGATGATCATCTTTGGTTAAAAGAAACCATTGAACTGTTAAAAGAAAGTCGATTTAATGAGTTAGATTTAGAACACTTAATAGAGGAATTAGAAAGCTTAGGAGAAGCTTGATTATATTTTAAGTCAAAAGAAGATTTAGAAAAATGGTTTAATCAATCTTCACTAAACACCAATAGTGTTTAGATTCTATCATTTTTTTTGACTGTTTTTAGAACACATCATGCAGATGTCTCTTCCTAAATTAGTGTTATAAAGATTATATCCTTTAGCATTTCCTAATCCTCCTGTACCCCACATGGTACAGAATGTATCTAGTCCATTCCAAATATGGGCTTTAGTTTGTCTTTTTTCTTTACAAATTAAAAATTTATAATAGATACTATTCTCATTATTTTCCTGCTTCCAGTATTGTACATCTATCTCGCCAACTTCTAAAATTTTATCAGCTAGATCAACAGCATCTGTTAGTAAGTCAAAAGAATGATGATGAATATAGTTGTTATTTTCTAGCTGAATTCTGACAAAATAGCTATTACTAATTCTAACAGCATATATATTAGGTTTAAATGGTAATTTAGTTTTCATCTCTTTAATGTCTATATTTTAATTAACTGAGTAAATTGATTTTTTATAATTGTAACAATTTTCAAAACCTAAATTAAGTTTACATTGTAAAAAGTTACTGTTTTATACAAATTATAATTTATCTCTAACCCTCTAACTTGTTAACAACTTTATCTCTCTTTAACCTAGTTAAGCTAAGATGTGTATATATTTAATAACTTAGAGAGTTAAAAATGGTAAAAATATTAATACTTAATGCAGGATCAAGTAGTCAAAAAAGTTGTTTATATAACCTAGAAGAAAACCAATTACCCAACCATCCACCTGAACCTATTTGGACAGCATTTATTGATTGGAATGTTGCCGAAAATGAAGGTATTTTGACAGTAAAAGCGAATGATGTTAAACAAAAAATAACGTTAGATGCTAAGAATAAACCTCAAAGTATTTCTAAAATGCTGAACACTTTAGTCGAAGGAGAAACTAAAGTTATAGATACATTAGCAGACATTAATATTGTTGGACATCGAGTGGTACATGGAGGTAAAAAATATTCCGAAGCAACCCAAATAACCCCAGAAGTGAAACAAACCATTGCTGACTTAATCCCCCTAGCACCTAATCATAATCCAGCCCACATTCAAGGAATAGAAGCTATAGAAAAAGTGTTAGGTAATGTTCCTCAAGTAGCAGTGTTTGATACAGCATTTCATCGTACAATCCCCTTAGAAAATGCGGCTTATCCTCTTCCCTTTGAATGGATAGAAAAAGGAATAATTCGTTATGGATTTCATGGGATTAGCCATCAATATTGTGCCCTTCGTGCTGCCGAAATTTTAAACAAGCCCCTATCGTCTCTCAAATTAATTAATTGTCATCTTGGTAATGGTTGTTCTTTAACTGCTATAAAAAACGGAATTAGTGTCGATACAACAATGGGATTTACACCCCTTGAAGGATTAATGATGGGAACTCGAAGCGGTTCCATTGATCCAGCTATTTTAATTTACTTAATGCGTGAATATTCCATGAATGCCGAAGAGTTAAACAACCTGTTAAACAAAGAATCAGGATTAAAAGGGGTTTCAGGTATTTCGGCTGATTTAAGAGCCATTTTAGAGGGGATGAAAGACAACAATTTTCAAGCAAAATTAGCCTTTGATATGTACATTTATCGGATTAAAAGCAACATTGGTTCTATGTTAGCAACCCTAGGGGGAATCGATGCTTTAATCTTTACTGCAGGAGTCGGGGAAAATGCAGTATTAGTCAGAGAAAAAGTTTGTCAACCCTTTGCTTTTTTAGGGCTCAAGTTAGATAAAAATAAAAATGAATCTTCTCCTGTTGATATGGATATCGCATCAGAAGACTCATCCGCACGAATATTGGTCATTCATACCGAAGAAGATTGGGCGATCGCACAACAGTGTTGGCACTTATGTCAATGAGGCTCTAAAATTTCTTTACATTTTGACAAACTGTGTTAACATCTTGGGTGATTGACTCATTAACCAAAAGAAGCCAAAGTGAGACAATCACAATTGGTGGAGGAGTTCACAGGAGTAACCCAGACAATGTCAGAGACACAGCAACCCCAAACGTCCCACAGAAGTAGTTTTGACCCCATTCGCATCGGTGTGATAGGTGTGGGTAATATGGGACAACATCATAGCCGTATTCTTAGCTTACTCAAAGATGTAGAGTTAGTCGGCGTGTCTGATGTTAACGTAGAACGGGGCATTGATATTGCCAGTAAATATCGAGTGCGTTTCTTTGAGAACTATCAGGATCTTTTGCCCCATGTGGATGCAGTTTGTATTGCCGTTCCCACTCGTTTACATCACTCTGTAGGAATGGACTGTTTAGAAGCAGGGGTTCACACTCTGATTGAGAAGCCCATTGCTGCTAGTATTGCCGAGGCAGAATCTTTAGTCAATGCTGCCGCAAGTTCTCATGGTATCTTACAAGTGGGTCATATTGAACGCTTTAACCCTGCTTTCCAAGAACTGAGTAAAGTCCTCAAAACGGAAGAAGTCTTAGCATTAGAAGCCCATCGTATGAGTCCTTATTCTCAACGAGCCAATGATGTCTCTGTGGTTTTGGACTTAATGATCCATGATATCGACTTGCTTTTGGAATTGGTGGGTTCTCCTGTGGTTAAGTTAACCGCTAGTGGAAGTTGTGGCTCAAATTCCGGTCATTTAGACTATGTCACCGCAACCCTTGGCTTTGCTAACGGTATTGTCGCAACACTGACAGCGAGTAAAGTTACCCATCGTAAAATTCGCCGATTAGCAGCACACTGCAAAAACTGTTTAACCGAAGCAGATTTTCTCAACAACGATATTCTCATTCATCGGCAAACTACCGCCAATTATAGTACGGACTATGGACAGGTTTTGTACCGTCAAGATGGTTTAATTGAAAAGGTACATACCACCAAAATAGAACCTTTACACGCAGAGTTAGAGCATTTCGTTAATTGTGTACGAGGGGGGGATCAGCCCTCTGTTGGTGGTACTCAAGCCTTAAAAGCCCTGCGTTTAGCTAGTTTAATCGAACAAATGGCCTTAGATGGTAAGGTATGGCAACAGTCTGATCTCAGTTATCAATATCTTAATCCTTCTCAAGTAACGGTTTCTTGAATAAACTTAGAAGTCAGAAACGTAATTTATAGTTGAGGATTCTAAAGTTTGTTTCATAGATAGTTTTACTATGGGCTTAATACTATTAAGCCCATACACCGGTTTGTAACTAGATAACCTGAGTTCGATATAGGGGAATTTGGAGACAACTTACTAAAATCAGCAGTCTCAAACCCTCATTGTCTCGTTTAAAAAAGAATAACCCTGAACTCCTAACACCGAACTCACGTAGATAGTAGGATGGGCAAATCAAAGACTTCTCTAACCTACTCAGAACCTCATAAAACGGATTTTAAATTGAACTAATATTATGAAATATTCTATTCAAAATCATTATCAAAATTTAGCTAATAAATATGATGACTTCTGGAGTTCATCTCCAGATTTTATACGATTTTTAGGACAGAATATCATTAGCTCTTTGCAATTAGTTCCTAGAGATATTTTGGTGGATCTTGGTTGTGGAACAGGAATCTTTAGTAAAGCAATTTTATCTCAATTAAGTTTAGATAACCCTATCATTTGTGTCGATCCTTCTGATAAAATGTTAGCTAAAGTGCCTAATAATGATCAATATAAACCTTTGGTTAAAGATGCTGTAGAATTCGCTCATGAATCAGGACAATACGACAAAATTTTAATCAAAGAAATGATCCATCATATTGAAGATAAGGAGAAGCTTTTAGAAGGATTATTTCAAAGATTAAATTTAGGAGGTATCTTATTATTAATTTTGCTCCCTCCGACTATCGAATATCCTTTATTTACAGAAGCCTTAAAAACCTATGAAGCAGTACAACCCAATTACAATGATCTAGTGGCGATATTTGAAAAAATTGGCTTCAAAACCACAGTTAATTTTGTTGACTATCCTGTTTCTATTGCTAAGGAAAAGTATTTTGAAATGGTAGAAAATCGCTATATGTCTTTACTCTCAAGATTTGATGATCAACAATTACAACAAGGGTTGATGGAAATGAGAGAAAAATACCATGAAAAATCAACCTTAGAATTCTGCGATCGCTTTGTTTTTATGCTCGGAAATAAATCCTAATAGTAGTTTTCAATTGGGTGTGTTCATAGGAATTTATAATTTAGAATTACCTTTACCTCAAGCCTGAAATTCCCCCCATACACATATACGAATTTTGCACCAAAACCCTATATCTCTTTTCTGTCTATGTATGGACAAAAAAGAGGTATGTTAACAAAATTTTAGCGATCACTTTTTTTTCAGAAAAAACTTAAAATTGTGCCAATCAAACCTTCAGCTAAAAGACAATAAATTAAAGGAAATAAAACCTTTTTAATTACCAATCCTTCCACTTTCAATAAACCCACAGTTGCACAGACAGAGACAACATTATTAATAGAAAACATACTACCTGATGATGAACCCCCTGCTTGTAAAGCAACCATCAAACTTTCTCTTGTTCCCGTTTGTTCTGCAACTCCAAACTGAAATAAAGAAAACATCATATTACTAACAGTGGTACTTCCTGCAATGAAAGTTCCAATCGCTCCCATTGAGGGAGCTAATAATGTCCAAATATCCCCAAAAATACTAGAAGCACCCATAGCTAAAGTCAAAGGCATACTTTCAAGATTGAGGTTATTAGTCTCAGAATTAACAAAAACACTAGCCAAAGCCACTGCTGATAGAGTAGCTATCATCGCTTTTCTTAAAGTTAAAATTGTAGGAAATAGGGTATTGATAATTCTTGTTTTCCCCATATAATGGATTATATAAGTAATCAGAACTACCAAAATAAAAATAGAAGCAGGAAGATAAAGGGGTTGAACAGTCGAGGTAATATTAGTGCCTAAAATATTATTCCATCTCCATTCCAATGATAATAATATTTCTTGAATAGGCAAAAAAGGTAAACGAGAAACCACTAAAAAACAGCCCACCAAAATATAAGGAATCCAAGCCTTTTTTAAACCAATCGGATGTGTTCTAGGTTTCGTTTTTGGGGTTTGAGGGATTCCCCATTCTTCCTCCCATTGATGGGAGGGGGCAAAGTCCCAAATCTGTTGAGGACGAAACCAACCTTGAGTTAAAATCAAAGTTGTCATCAATAAACTCACTAAACCCCCTAATAAAGAAGGGAACTCTGGACCTAAAAACAAAGCCGTCAAGACAAAAGTAATAAAAAAAGACAATCCGGCTAATAAAGCTAACGGCCAAACCCCTAAGCCTTCTCGCCAAGAACGATTTTCCCCAAAGAAACCTGTTAACATTGTCACCATAATTAAGGGCATCAAGATTCCCACTAACCCATGTATTAAGGCCGTTTGTACAGCAATTTCTCTTAAAAAACCCTCAAAGCTCACCCCTAACTGAGCTAAACGTTCATTAACGACGGGTAAATCATCCAATCCTAACCCTGTGGCTATCCCTAATAATAAAGGAGTTCCTACCGCCCCAAAACAAGAGGGAATCCCTTGCGCCGGTAAAGAAACTAATACCGCAGCCAAAGGCGGAAACCCCAATGTAACTAATAAAGGCGCACAAATAGCTGCCGGGGTACCAAACCCTGCAGCCCCTTCCAGAAATAAACCAAAACACCAAGGGATAAGAATCGCTTGAATGCGTCGATCCTCAGAAAGTTGTAATAAACCTTGACAAATGCTTGATAAGGCTCCTGATTCTATTAGGGTGTTTAAGAGTAAAACGGCTCCAAAGAGGATATAAAGGATCTGACAAGCGGTAATCAAACCATCAATAGTGGCTGCCATAATTTGTTGTAGAGGAACTTGCCAAATGAGCCAGCTATTGAAAACAGTAATTAGATAAACCAAAGGCATCGCCCTTTGTGCGGGCCATCTTCTCACCACTAAGAACAGAAAAACGCAGATTAGAGGGATCAGGGCAACAATTGTATAGAGAAACAGTCTCATAAGATTTGGTTTAATGAGTTCACTTAAACTAGAGAAGTTGCGTAATTATGTTAATTCTTAATTCTTTTTATGAGGAGCGTGGGCGGTGGGAGTGTCAATCCAAAGTCATTTGTGAGCCCCATAAATCTTGAGCCATAAAGGCCCTATCTTTAGGTAAAGGACTAACTGGTTCGGTTAAAGTAAATTCTCCCTTTTCAAGCCAAGTTTTCAAGGTTTCAGCCACCTTTCTCGATAATGCGATGCTGGCTAAAGGTGCGACTCGCACACTTTTCCCCTCTATGGTCATACGACCTGTTTTTAATTGCGCATAACTCACTAAACCAAAGGTGGGACGAACCCGACGGGGTATGGAAAAATCAACCACTGGCGCGACCACTGCTTGATCTTCAACGGCACACCTTTCAATCACTTTAGGGGTTAAAACAGGAAAGGGAATCCCAACCCCCAACATTAAAGAAGGACCATAATGATTGAAATAGCATCCTTTCACCCATTGAGAAGACATGGTTTTAGCATCCCCAATCAATGCTAGTGTAGCCGCCGGACCGATAGGGGTACGATTGGAGAGGCGTTTTTGTAGGGGAAAATGTTGCGTTCCTTCCCAAGCAATATAACCCACACCTCCCCCCAAAAAAATGCGACTGCCAATGCCAATCAATTCTAAGTCAGGATCATTAAACAAAGGAGCGATCGCTCCTGGGTTAGAATAGACAGCATTACCTAATGTGGGTTGTAGGGGCCCTAAATAAGTATATAAAGGGCGATCGCTACTATTGACCCCAACGATAAAGTTTTGATAGAGGTTACGAGGGTTATACAAATAAAACTGGTTAACAGTCTTCTGAGTAATGCTTGTCTCAAAGGATGCTCTCGGATAACAGTCTGTGACTTGACCAATGGCTTTGAGACTGACGGATTTTCCGGCGATTAAGTCTTCAATCACGTGGCCGCCACCTCGTTCAATGTTCTCACCCCCTTGACGAGTTTCATTCTCATTGGCTTTATCATCGACGATGGCAGTGGCCCCTAGATATAAATCCACTGCCCCAAATCCTGCATATGCGGGAACCCCATCTAACCAACATTGACGGATTTTGATGGGGGGATCAGTATGGCCGAGATTGATGATCGCCCCTGATGATTCCATGGGTTCAAAGGTTCCTGTACAAATGACATCAACGGCTTTGTAGGCCTCCTCAATACCAATTTCTTTAACCCGTGTTTTTAGTTCTTCTATAGTCCAAACAACGGCTTTTTTTTCGGTAATTTTTTGATTAATTTCTGCAATAGTTCGCATGATCATCAATTTTTTTGATTCTGTCCTTAGTTTAAGGGAGTTAAGAAGGGGTATCGGTGGATGTAATAGATTTTTTGGCTTCTTTTTTTCTTTTTTCTAAACTTTGTTTTTTGACGGATGCTTTGGGTTTCCATTGATCTAAAATATCTTTGACCAAAACTTCTTTTAACCACACTTTACCAACTAGGGCTAAGGGTAAGGCTAAAAAGAATCCCAATACGCCAAAAATGCTGGCAAAAAAGACCTGGGATAATAAAGTAAATGCAGGTAACAAGGCCTGTCTATTTTTAATCACTAAAGGATTAAGAAAATGATTTTCAATTTTGTTGATTATCCAGTAAATTATGATATATAAAATTAATACTGCTACGGATTTCCATGGTCTTTCTAATAAGGCAATCGCTACAGGAGGAATAAGACTTAAAATGGAACCAAAGTTAGGAATAAAAGTCAAAATTCCTGCTAACATTGCCTGGGCTAAGGTCAGAGGGATTCTGAGAATAGATAACCCGATAAAAGTCAAAATAGAAATCATCATCATTTGACATAAAACAGCTATCAGACTACCTTGTAATGAGCAATCACATTTAACAAGAACCTGATCAATTTTTTTTCTGTAAAAGGAGGGAAATAAACGAATAAAACCTTGTCGATAAGCAGTAGGATTTGCTAATAACATCAAGGTTAAAGCTAATAACAATAATAAGCTTAAAGGAATCCCTAAAGTTGTATAAAATACCGACAATCCTTGTCCCGCAATTCTTTGAAATAAGGGTTGTAGTTCCCTAATAATTTCTTGAACCGTTGGTAAAGCATTAATTAATTCTGGATCAAGTTTTAAAATAAATTTTCTCAGGGTAATAATTAATTGATCAATTCCTTGAGGAACTAAGTTAAATAACTCAGTTAATTGTTGGGCAAAGGGAGGAATAATAATCCAAAAAAATATTAACAGGGCCGACAACAATAATATTATCGATGATAAGACAGCATAGCCCCGTTTGATGCCTAATTTTTGTAAGAATTGTACGCCATTATTCAAAAAATTGGCAATAATAACGGCAGTAAATAACAATAGAAGCAATTGCTTGATCTGCCACATCACATACAAGCAAAATCCTAAAATAATAAAGCCTATCCACTGAGAAAAATTCATTTTCTTCCTCACATCTTATTATTTAGATGACGAAACTTTTTGTAATAATTTCCAACTTAGGAATAAAGTTATGATCAGGGGAAGTAGCATGACAATTATTAAGGCACTAACATTATTTTCTGTAATCGCAATTACAGGACCCAAATATTTTATCATTAGGGAAATCACCAGAGACAGTATCAAAACTTTTAGGACAAAATTTAAACTATCATTCATGTTTTTATTGAAATAAAAAAAAATTACATTCTCAAAAATACAACCTCAATCATCTCTGGAATCACAGAAATTAGTGAGGACATTTTTGGTACATTGACTCGTCATTCAGAGGTAACTCCGAATCTCATTAACCTCCTTATATTAATGCACATTACCAAATCTCAACCATCAACAGTCGAAGACGAAATAGAAAGGATTTCATAACTTACCCTTATATACTATCTTAAACACTCTCAAAAAACTACATACAAGTCTAGAGAATGTTGATTATAGAAATTTTTACCATCAATAATATGAGACTTGGCAACCAGAGAAAATTAAGACTGAATGATAGACAAACAAATTAAAATAGATTAAGATAGACCAGAGAAAAGTAGTGAAATGAAACAATACACAACCCCTCTCAGACCACAGATTTTTCTGCTGTCAATGAGATGAAAGAAACCCAAGAAAAATATTATTAATGATTAAAGGTGTGATGTCCGAAATTAAAACCCTTTTAGATGAGATTCGTCAAGAGGCAGAAAGAGAACCCTTTCCTATTGATGTCCCTATTTATCAAGCAGTGGGAAAAAATCCAAATGAAGCGATTTTATATGCAGGAAACCTTGACAGTAAAATTTGCTTTTTTGGTAGAGACTTAGGAAGAGATGAAGTTGCCCAAGGACAACCCTTAATTGGTTCAGCAGGTACAATCGTTCGTAAGGGATTTTATCAAGGAATGTATCATCAAGCTCCAGCCTCTCCTGAAGATTTACAATCTATCTGCGATCGGGCCTTACTTACCAATACTGTCCCCTATAAACCTCCTGGTAATAAAGCCTATTCCATCAAAGTTAAAGAGCGATTTCGTCCTTTCATTGAACAATTATTGGTGATTCATTGGCAAGGCACTCAGATCATTACATTAGGAACCGAAGCATTTAAATGGTTTACTGCCTATGAGAATAAAACAAATATTGAGGAATTTTGGAAACGGGGCGATCGCTACGAAGCGCAACTATCCATAACCCTCAACGCAACAGACTCTGAAGGAAACCAGCATCAACGTCAAGTTTCTTTGCTTCCCTTACCCCACCCCTCTCCATTAAATAAGCGATACTATGCTAAGTTTCCTCATCTGCTACAACAACGATTAAATGAATTTGAGTTTTAGCAGATATTTAGGATAAAAAGAGGTTACAATAAAAATCCTGGGTGTGTAGCTCAATGGATAGAGCAACAGCCTTCTAAGCTGTCGGCTACAGGTTCGAGTCCTGTCACACCCGTGAAATGAGCTAATTGAGACTCTCACCGTTCAGGCTAAGAATGTAATTTGAGTCCCTTTTTAGACAAACCGTTGAATTACTTTCCACGGTAGTAAAAGGCAATTTCTTTATCTTTGAGTGGAGCAAATTCTGCCTCATTAAGACGTTGATTAAGTGTTTCAATGGAAAGATGTTTAGCTCCAATTCGGACAATGCGAGAGCGCATCGTATTGGTTACACCACTGCGTTGACGTTGCCCTTCTAAAGCCATCACTTCGTGGTATAGGTTTAACTTTTCAGGCGGTATAGGGGTTCCGTCGAGATCAATCCCTTTAGCGATCGCTTCATCAACCGCATCAGCACCCGTAGTAGGAGATGTCATAAAAAACCATTAATAAACTGACCTAAACTATACCACAATCCCTATAGATGAAATAGTCATCAAGAATTTGTCGTTAGATAAAATTAACAAAATATTGAGAAGGGATCATAAATAGGTTTGTTTGGGAATAATATAAATGATGTCAACGCACAGGGCTATTTATCAATGAATAGAGTATTACCACAACCAGAGTTAGGCAAGACCATTGCAACACTAGCTATAATTGCCCTTAGCTTAACTGGGGTAATAGGACTCCAAAAATCTAAAATTAATCCTAACCAAGAGACATTAACCTTAGAAGAATACCAAAAACAAGCACAACTAGAGAAATTACAATTAAATGTTTCCAAGGGAGTACCCAGTTTAGGTTTTAATAACTTGTTAGCTGATTGGTTTTACTTGGGTTTTATTCAGTATTTTGGTAATGGAGAAGCGCGCAAACACATTGGATATCCCCTTAGTGAAGACTTTTTTCAATTAGTGGTGGACAATGATCCTCGTTTTGTGGATGCTCATCTGAAATTAGCCGTATCGACTTCCATTTTTGCAGGGTATCCCGAAAAAAGTGTTGAATTTTTAAAACAAAGTATAGAAAATTTACCAGAAAATCCCAGTGATATGATTTCCCCTGTCTATCCCCCTTATTATTTATGGATTTATAAAAGTATCGATGAACTCTTATTTTTAGGGGATGTGGAAGCAGCGAAACATTCAAATAAAATGGCTGCTAATTTGGCGGATAAATATCCCGATGAAGCGAGTCAAATTGTTGCCAAAAGACGACGAGAAACAGTTAAATTTTTAGAAAAAAATCCCAAGAGTCGTGCGGTTCAAATTGGGGCTTGGTCACAAATTTTATACAGTGCGCCCAATGAAGAAACTTTTGAACGAGCCTTAGCAGAAATTCAAGCTTTGGGAGGGGAGATTTTTCTCCTACCTAATGATGAACTTCGGGTTCGGGTGCCTGAATGGATTGATTAAATTAGAGATTACTGAATATCTAGTATCCTCTCCCATACTTAATGAATATCAACACGCGATCGCAGTTCTAAATGTACTAATAAAGCAATAATATCCGCAGGATTTACCCCACCAATACGAGATGCTTGTCCAAGGGTCAAAGGACGAATTTTTGTCAGCTTTTCCCTCGCTTCCATAGAAAGGGTGTCTATGGACATATAATCAAGGTTTGAGGGCATTTTTTTATTGCTATTTTGGCTAATTTTTTCGATCTGACTTTGTTGACGTTTCAAATAACCTGAATATTTAATGTCAATTTCTGCCCCTTGTTTTTCAACGGTTGTTAATTCTTGATTTCCTAAGCCATACTGTTCTAAATGATGGTAATGAAACTTAGGACGACGCAATAAATCAGCTAAGGTAACAGAACCTTTGATTTTCTGTTGGGTATCATTAACAATCTTAATGGCAGCTTCATCTCTTTCTTTAATTCTTGTTTCATAAAGTCGCTCTTTTTCGGCTACAATATTAGCTTGTTTTTGTTCAAATAATGCCCAACGACGATCATTAATTAAGCCAATTTTTCGCCCGAAAGGAGTCATTCTTTGGTCCGCATTATCAGACCGTAAAATTAAGCGATATTCAGACCTAGAGGTTAACATTCTGTAAGGTTCTCTGAGGTCTTTTGTACATAAATCATCGATTAAAGTACCGAGATAACTTCCTTCCCTCGCAAAGATAATCATCTCCTCATTTTTAACAAATTTAGCAGCATTTATTCCGGCGACAATTCCTTGTGCTGCTGCTTCTTCGTAACCAGTTGTCCCATTAATTTGTCCTGCACAAAATAACCCTTGAATCTTCTTAGTCATGAGATTTGGATAACATTGAGTTGCGGGTAAAAAATCATATTCTACTGCATAAGCAGGGCGCAACATGACACAATTTTCTAAGCCAGGAAGGGTTCTTAACATCCCCAATTGTATATTTTCTGGTAGTCCAGTAGAAAACCCTTGTATATACAGTTCTGGGATCTCTCTTCCTTCGGGTTCAATAAAAATTTGATGGCTTTCTTTATCAGCAAATCTGACAATTTTATCCTCAATAGAAGGACAATAACGAGGTCCTTTTGAATCAATGAACCCACCATAAATAGGAGATAAATGTAAGTTATCTTTAATTAATTGATGAGTCTTAGAAGTGGTTCGGGTGAGATAACAATTCATTTGTTCTTTTTCTACCCAAACCTCCGGATCAAAGCTAAACCAACGAACTTCCTTATCTGGGGGCTGGGGTTCTAACTTAGAATAATCAATTGATCTCTTATCTACCCTAGCAGGAGTACCTGTTTTGAGTCTTCCTGTTTCAAACCCCAACTCATTGAGAGTATCCGTTAATCCCACTGCAGCAAACTCTCCAGCCCTTCCTGCTTCCATCGACTTATTACCGATCCATATTTTTCCCCCTAAAAAGGTTCCGGTGGTCAAAATAACTGCTTTGGCCTCGAAACAAGTACCAAAGTATGTTTGTATTCCTATAACTTGATCATTTTTCCCCAATACCAGATCCGTAACCATGCCCTCACGGATGCTAAGATTATCTTGATTTTCGACAATTTCCTTCATTACTGCCGAATACTCTCGCTTATCTGTCTGCGCTCTTAATGCCCATACTGCCGGTCCCCGTGAGGAGTTGAGAACCCGTTTTTGCAGATAGGTGCGATCAGCCATTTTCCCAATCTCTCCCCCCAAAGCATCCACTTCATGGGTTAACTGAGACTTAGCTGGACCCCCCACCGCCGGGTTACAGGGTTGCCAAGCAATGCGATCGAGGTTGAGGGTTAACATGAGGGTACGACACCCTAAACGGGCTGCTGCAAGGGCTGCTTCACA
>JASJEA010000274.1 GCA_030064935.1 Crocosphaera sp.
TCAAACATCAATCAGGAGGACTAGAAACTAAGAAATGAGGACGCTACGCGGTCTATTTATTGGTCGGGCATTCATCCCTAAGTTGTAGAACGTTAGGGAATTCTGCCCGACATTCGGTTAAAAGTTAACAATGCTCGTGAGCGTGCTTCAAAATCTTTTAGTAGATAAAGAGCGAAACTTAATCGATTAAGTCTCAAAGAGGTGAGTTTTCAACCTGTCTTAGAACCCCAAACTATTCTCGGAGCAAGACTTCCATAGCCTTTGGAACAGGCTTGAAACCTAAATTAGCCAAAGCCAAGAAGAAATAGAACTTGACATCAAGCCTGTAATTAAAGTCCTCCTCGCTCATGAGGGGGATTTTTTATATTTTCTAGGATCGCATAACTCCCGCTTATCCGACTCATCAATCTATCATGCGATCGCATAGATCGCTTGCCTTCTGGAAACTGTTACTCAAGCGCAATAGTTACAAAGCTGATTTTCTGAGGGTGATCCCTTGTCTTCTGGAAACTGTTACTCAAGCGCAATAGTTACAAAGCTGATTTTCTGAGGGTGATCCCTTGTCTTCTGGAAACTGTTACTCAAGCGCAATAGTTAAAAACCTGATTTTCTGAGGGCGATCACTTATTTTTCTATAGGACTACGCATTAAGGGAACGTACATTTTTCTTGTCCCTGTTATATAACCTGTTATAACAGGTTATATCAGTTTCTGATCTTTTTCTGGCGATAGCCTATATTCCTAGAACCATTACTAAAGCGCAACAGTTAAAAAATTGATTCTAAATTCTAAATTCTAAATTCTTCATTCCCTCTAACTATGTATCCTAGGTTCCGGGTGTAATGTGGCCAATATTTCACTCTCAATTATTGACAATTGGTCTAATCTTTTTTGAACGATTTCTCTGTCAAAATAGGTGTCTGCTAAGACCCAATAAATACCATAATGTCTAGCTTCTGATGCCATTAAACTACGGTAAAATTTGGCTAATTTTTCATCAGGACAATATGTACCTAAAAGTCCTAATCTTTCATGGGATCTGGCTTCTATTAAGGCTGCAATGAGTAAAGAATCCAGTAATCTTTGGGGTTCTTTGTTGCTTATTTGTGCTTTTAATTTTGCTCCATAGGGAGGAGAAGATAGAGGACCCAGAGGTATATTTCTTTTATCTAGCCATTGGTTTACTTGTTCAAAATGTTCTAATTCTTCTTGGGCGATCGCTGTTAATTTTCTCACCAACACTGCATTAGAAGAATAGCGAAACATCAAGTTTAAAGCCACACTGGCTGCTTTTCTTTCACAATGGGAATGATCTAATAAAATGGTGTCTAAATTATTAATTGCTTGATCTATCCAAGCCTTTTGGGTAGAAACTTTTATTATGTTTATGGTTGTTTTTTCTGTTAACATAACTGATAAAATAGAAAAATATTTGTACAAACTTTTCGACTATAGTAGCTAAACATCATTGATTTCTCCAGGGGTTAAAACCGCCTGGATTCTAAATTGGACTAATATGAGATTATGTTGTTTTTACATCACTTTTAAATCTAGCAGCATTTTCACGTTCAACAGCTTCGATATCTCCTTTGCCAAAAAAGGCCCAATAAGGCTTAGGAATAGAGAGAGCCCGTTGAGTAGCTTCCCGTTTATCAATAAGATCAAACCAGGCTTGAAGATGAGGTAACCCCTCGACAGAAACTTTCGCCCAATAATAAGCCCTTGCCCAAGGATAGGTTGCTATATCGGCGATAGTAAATTCATCGTTGACCAAGTATTGACGATCTTGAAGATGAGTATTTAAAACTTCTAATAAGCGACGACTCTCATCTACATAACGTCTGATAGCAAATTCGTCTTCATGACCTTGTTTAGCAGCAATACGTTGAAAATACATAGCTTGTCCCATCATTGGACCTATTCCAGCCATTTGAAACATTAACCACTGTAATGTTCGAGATTTTTCGTTGGGATCTGAAGGAAGAAATTTGCCATATTTCTCCGCCAAGTACCATAAAATTGCACCAGACTCAAACACAACAAAATCATTATTGGAGCGATCAACAATTGTGGGAATACGTCCATTGGGATTAAGTTTGATATACTCTGGAGCCTTTTGTTCCTTCTTAGAAAAGTCAATATAAGTCAGGTCATATTCTACACCAGCCTCTTCAAGAAAAATAACTGGTTTCCAGCCGTTCATTGTGGAAGCAGTAAAGAGATGAATGTCTCTATTCGTCATTTTCCAGTCTCCCATTTAATAGACATTTGTACCTGGTTTAAATTTTAAAAAATCTCTTATCGATTGTCCAATAGCTGTAACTTATGAGATTACTAATTTTGGTCGCAACGCCCTCGAATTTTTATAAAAATTGAGAGAATGAGTAGAAAAGCAAAATTGTTCAATCGAGGGTAACAGTTTTAATAATTAGACAGATAAAAATTCAATTTGTGGAATTAGGGGATCTTTTACTAAGCCGAAACCTTGAAAATTCCATCGTTGTAAAATACTTTTTAATTGGGGATTTGATGCTGATTCCACAACAAAGCGATCGCTCACATCTGAAGCATGAGTATTGAGATAACTCAAGGCTTCAAAAGTTTCTTGAAATACTAATAAATAACTTTCAGGAGCGTTATCTTCTCCTCCATTAATTCTTGCCACTAAGTACCTTCCGTCTACTTTAGAACGAAGAATATAATTAATTTGTAAGAACATAGTATTTTATTTACGATTTTCTAACTTAATACGAGGATCGACGACTTTTAATAATAAATCAGCCAATAAGTTTCCGACAATTAACATGGTAGCACCCATTGTTAAACTTCCCATCACTAGGTATAAATCTTGAGCAGTGACTGCTTGTAAAATTAGTCTTCCTAACCCCGGCCAATTAAAGAAAAATTCTGCGATAAATGAGCCTCCTAATAAACTAGAAAATTCAAATCCTAAGAGAGTAATTAAAGGGTTAATGGCATTACGCAGTGCATGAACATAAATAACTTTATCTTCGGGAAGTCCTTTGGCCCTTGCAGTTTGTATATAATCTTGTCTCATGACATCTAACATTTGTCCCCGCATTAAGCGCATTAATCCGGCAAAACTGGTAATACTTAAGGCAATAGTGGGTAAGATCATGTGCCAGCCAATATCTAATATTTTACCCAAAGGAGATAGTTCTGCATGGTTTAAACTGGTCATGTTTCCGACGGGTAATAAGGGTGATACATATTGAGCAATAATTAATAAAACAAGGGCAGTAATAAAACTAGGAAATCCTTGTCCTAAATAACTAATCACTCTCAAAATTTTGTCGAGCCAGGTACTTTGTTTAACCGCACTGATAATCCCTAGAGGAATGGCAATTAACCAGGTAATAATAATCGAAGCAATAGCTAACAATAAGGTGGCTAGTATTCTTTCTGCTAATAAAGAAGCAACGGAGCGATTATAAACAAAACTTTCTCCAAAGTTAAAACGAGTAACAACTTGGACTAACCATCGCCAATATTGAATATACCAAGGTTTATCTAATCCAAAACGAACGGTTAATTGTTCAATAGTTTCTTTGGCAATTTTGGGATTTTGTTTTAAGTTGTCTAAATAGTCTCCTGGCGCAATTTGAATAATAATAAAACTGACAATTGATGCTAATAATATGGTTAATAATCCTTGTAAAACTCTTTTAATAATATATAAAATAGTTTCAGAATCAAAGAAATCGATGAGTTTATTTAAGGGATTATCAGTTTGAGTTGATTGGGCATTAGTCATA
Organism: Crocosphaera sp.; assembly: GCA_030064935.1. Classification (GTDB taxonomy): domain Bacteria; phylum Cyanobacteriota; class Cyanobacteriia; order Cyanobacteriales; family Microcystaceae; genus Crocosphaera. Next base: position 3,777 of record JASJEA010000274.1, read on the forward strand.
AGATTAATAGGGTTAATTATTTAAAAAAATGATAAGAAGTATAGCATTTCCCCTGCTTGTGAGGTACAAAATTTTTGAGCTTTGGGAGTTAGGAGTTAGGAATTTGGGAAGAAGATATCAGTGTACCTCATGAGAGTGAGAAATGCTATATTATTATTTTAAAAACAATAATACTCTCCTAGTGCTAAGTAAATGATGCCAAAGCGAAATAATCAAAAAAAAACATATCCTAATAGATGGAAAATATTATCATTTAATACTCTACCAAAGTAATAATGGGAAGATCGGGTAACTTTTTTCTTCCTTCTAAGGCTTTTAATTCAATAATAAAGGCAAATCCTAACACATCACAGCCAATTTTTTCTAATAATTCTGCGGTGGCTTTAGCTGTGCCTCCTGTTGCAATTAAATCATCAACAATTAACACACTGTGATGATTTTCTAAAGCATCTTTATGAATCTCTAAACTATCGTTTCCATACTCTAATTCATATTCCACTTGATGAACTGCTGCCGGCAGTTTACCTGGTTTTCTAACGGGGACAAACCCGGCGTTTAATTGATAAGCTAAAGGGACACCAAATAGGAAACCACGGGATTCCATACCCACAATATAATCAGGGGATAAGTTAGCAGCAAGACATTTTTCCTTGAGGGTATCAATGGTATAACGTAGCCCTTCAGCATCACTCAATAAGGTTGTAATATCTCGAAAGATAATACCCGGTTTGGGAAAGTCAGGAATATCACGAATTAACCCTTTAAGATCCATTGATTCTCTCTTTGTAGATTTCTCTACTGATTATATATTAGTTTTTGGTACAATTAACCGAAAAAAAGGGTTCCAAGCCTCCACCTCAAGTTGGAGGTAATTCTAAATTCTAAATTCTAAATTCTACATTCTGATTGACGGTGTTGTTCATACCATTTTTGAGTTGAGTATTCTGATTTATTTACCGAATAGGTTGGCTCGTTTGTTGAAAGTTGTTGAATTAAAAATCTTTTCAAGATAAAGTTCTGAATAACGCCAAATCCTCGACTAACAGATTAATTAGAGGTTTTATCTGGAATATCTTTAAGATGAACTGAAGGCTCATCTGTATTGGACAAATCAATATAAATAATCCGTTGTGCTTTTACTTTAGATGTTAAAGGACTTAGTTTTCCTAAGGCTGTCAGTTGTTCAGCAAATTTGTCAGTTCCTAGATAGGTTCCAAAATGAACTTTCCCTAGGGCTGTATGTAAGATTAAGTTACTGGGATCGCGCCAATCAATGGTCTTAATTTTCACTGGAGAACTAAGTATTAAAGGATAAATAGTCTGCCAATAGCTTAGGTTTTTTTGATTAAATCCTAAGGCTTTCAGTTGGACCGATGGCTTAACCTCAGCGTCTGCTTGATAAAATGTTTTGGGAATCCACACCCCTGAAGCATCGACGAAACCTGCTTTTCCCTCTATAGCTACCTCGGCTACGGGTTTTCTTTCCCTCACCATCACCTGAACTTGTACGGGCAAAAGTTTACGGGTAATATAAACGGTTTCGAGGGGAGGTTGACTTTGCAGTTTTTCGGTTAAGTGATGAATCGGTAACTTCCAGATTAACTGAGGATAAGGGATTTCGAGCATCTGATGAATTTGTTCGGGGTGCAGTCGTTCATTGCCGAGAATTTCGATTTGGGATTCTTCCTCAATTAGCCAATGGGGTAAATTAACACTGACAACTAATCCTCCTGTCATACCACAAAGAGCAACGAACCGCCAAACCCCTTGCCATGCCTTTAACCGTCTTTGATGACGCAGGGCTTGACGCTGGTTTTTTAAGGAATTATTCGCAATTAAGCTACTATCTGTCATACAATTACCATCATTCTGATTCAGAAAATGCTATAAAGTAAGGGAGGCTTGCTCTACTAAAATATAATTCGATAATGTGAGGTTAACTAAGTCAGGTAACAGAAGTCTTAAGATATACTGATTAAAATAACACAGACAAGTTCCTGTCTTGGGGTCAGCATTTTGCTGTTAGAGGAGTTTCATAAACACACACTTAAAACTTAACTTATGGTCAATTACAAAAAAGGGTTAGTTCTGGGCGCAACTGCTGCCGTGTTAACCAGCGTTGCCGTTACTGGAGCAGGGTTGCGTCTTTCAAGTAGCTTTGCTTCTCTTAACAGACTCGATGATAATCCTAAAAAATTAGTAGATCAAGTTTGGAAAATCGTCAACGATACTTATGTTGATGCTACTTTTAATCAAGTGGATTGGCTTGCTATTCGTCAAGAGTATGTAGGGGAGTCAAAATCCTACAAAACTAAAGAAGAAGCTTACAAAGCCATTGGGGAGATGTTGGAAAAATTGGGTGATCCCTACACCCGATTTATGAACCCCGAAGAATTCAAAAATATGCAAATTGACACCTCTGGAGAATTAACCGGAGTTGGTATTCAAATTACTAAAGATGAGGAAACAAAGGAATTAGTTGTAGTTGCCCCCATCGAAGATACACCGGCTTTTGAAGCGGGAATCTTAGCTAAGGATATTATCACTAAAATTGATGGCAAAACCACTGAAGGCATGGAAGTGGAAGATGCGGTTAAACTGATTCGTGGTAAACCTGGCAGCAAAGTAACCCTCACCATCCGTCGTACTGACGAAGAGTTAAATTATCCCATTGTTAGGGCTCGCATTGAACTCCACCCTGTCAAGGCTCGTATCCAAGAGACTCCCTCTGGGAAAATTGGTTATATCCGTTTGACTCAGTTTAGTGCCCAGGCTTCTGAAGAAATGCGTGATGCGATTCGTGAGGCTGAAGCGGAGAAGGTTAATGGTTACATTTTAGATTTACGCTCTAACCCAGGCGGACTTTTGTATTCTAGTGTGGAAATTGCCCGTATGTGGCTTGAAAAAGGTAAAATCGTTTCCACCGTTAGCCGTAGTGGGGAAGTGGAAGCCCAACGAGCGACTAATCGTGCCTTGACTGACAAACCTTTAGTCATTCTTGTAGACGGTGGCTCGGCTAGTGCTAGTGAAATCCTTTCTGGTGCCTTACAGGATAATGACAGGGCAACCTTAGTGGGCACTAAAACCTTTGGGAAAGGCTTAGTTCAGTCTGTTCGTCGTTTAAATGACGGCTCTTCAGGACTTGCTGTTACTATTGCTAAGTATCTCACCCCTGATGGTCGAGATATCAACAAACACGGTATTGAGCCCGATGTTGTCATTGAATTGAGTGAGGCAGAGCGTAAAGCACTGCAACAGGAACGAGAAAAAATCGGCTCTTTTGGTGATCCCCAGTTTGACAAGGCTTATGATGTTCTCAAGCGGGAAATTGCTAAGTCTGGTGCTACCAATGCCCAAGGCAACGTCCGATAATACTAAATCATGATTAATAATTAAGGGAAGAAGGTTTGCTTTCTTCCCTATTTTTTATAGGAGAAGTCGGTAGGAATTTAATAACATTAATGCTCAAGTAAACCTACCTACAAAATTGTATCAAAGTTTAAGAAATTTTTTCGATAAAAATATCAACATCTTTTTCCAAAATTGGCAATAAATTCATGGATTTATCTAAATTATTTTTTAACTGTTCATATTCAATGGGAGTTCCGTAAGCATGGCGGAAAAAGTGACGAAATCCCCTTAAACTATTTAATATTAAAAATGTTTCTTGAGAGATTAATGGAGGACGAATACCCGGAATCTTTTGAGTCATTCTGGTTAATAAAGCAATATGAAACTTTGCTGTTTCTGTAATATTATTTTCAAAATAAGTGGCAACAATTTTTAGTAAATCTTCGACTGCATTATATAAGTTGTGAATGTGATAAGCAACACTTTCTAAGCGAATCATATCATCAGCAGTTAATCCCCTACTTCTATTATTTAAAGTCTGATGAATTTTTTTTATTAGTTCCATTTGTGCATTAATATCAGTTTTAAAAATAATTAAGGTTTTTTCATCCATAAGATCCCTTTTTCACGGATACGATTACCAAAATGACAGTGATCGAGTTTAATTATATCAACTTCTCTTTCTAAATAAGTAGATAATAAACTAATAGCTAAAAAATGCTTTTCAGCGTTAATGGTTTCCACGGCTACATCAACATCTGAGTCTTGACGAAATTTGTTAGGATAAGTAAGGGAACCAAAAATATAAGCTTTCTCTATACCATAATCTGAACCATTATTATCTAACCATTTTCTGGTTTTCTTAAGGATATGTTTTCGTTCTTCCTCTAATTTTAAACGGCGAGCGCTAATAATTTTGTCTAGTTTTTCAGAGGAAAAGTAATCACTCATTATCAATCAAAATTAACTAATGGGGAAAGTTCGGAAAAAACAACTTAATAGCCCCTGTTACAATAGCTAATATAAAGCCAACTACTCCCGAACGGTTCATAAATTCTTGGGAATCTAAATGTTTACTAATTCCTTTGATTTTAATTTCTAAACCAACAAATAAAAGGGGCATAACTTATGATGCCCCTACAATGAACTAATATTTAGTTCTGAGAAGTTAAAATAGGTTCAGATGGGTGGAGACTAGATTGTTCTTGAATCGCTCCATAGAGACGATTTAATGCGCTAATATAAGCACGGGCCGAAGCGGTTATAATGTCCGTATTGGCTGCATAACC
>JASJEA010000275.1 GCA_030064935.1 Crocosphaera sp.
ATCAAATAGATTGGTTTTAGCTAGTATTTTTTAAGACTAACTGGCTTGAATTCCTGTGTTTATTTTTCTCAAGATTATCCTTAATTTTTTAGGAATTTATGGCTCCTGCTTACATCGAACTCAGGTCGTAAAGGTGTGGAATAAACAGGTAAACCATTACTACTTTTTAAAGTCTCTCCTAACTCATTTTTAACTGGGTGTAAAAATACCTGTTTTCCTTGGGGGTTAATAACGGGTTGTTGCGTCTTGGGATCTCGTAGAGGAATCATCCCAGGAGTTGGTATTTTAACAGCTATATTTTGAGATGTAGGGGTTTGTAACTGAGGTAAATGTTCCTCACTAATATCATAATGTTGGCTGTATTGAATAGCAGCTTTTTTAAATCCAAACCTTTCAAGTAACTTTTGAACCCCCGTTTGTTCGATACTAATAAGTAAATCAAGATCACTAATCTTGAGTTCTTTAGCTAAAGCGATCGCACTTTCAATTAATAAGGCGATGGCTTCGGGTTTACGGTGTTGCTGTTGAACATACATCCCGATCGCTCCACCGATACGACGGGGTAAAAAAGGACTATCATTAACATTTTCATAATCTAACGTGGGAGTTTCATCATGAACGTAAGTGAATAAAAAGCCAACAATTTCCTTTTTTTCGCCATATTCTAAAAGAAAACCATAAATAGACGGAGATTTTAACTTCTGTTTGACATAAAAAACATAGTCAAAATCGGGTTTGAGAACTATAGAGGGATCATGATGGGATCGCGCCAGGAGAAAAGCCATCCAAAGAGGGGCAATGGCCTCTGCGTCATCAAGGTTTGCTCGTCGCTCGTGGTACATAATCAATTCTTTTAAGAAAAATTGAGGGTTTTTATCTAAGTAAAAAATTATATTTTATTTCATAAAAAGTAACGAAAAATGTCTTAAATAGCTGTGACTAAAATCACATTGCTCTTGTTAATTTGTCACAAAAAAACGTGATTTCAATCACTCGATGAGGGCTTTTAGAATTGAAAATTGAGCGTATGGTATCCCTCAACGTACGGTTTAACTTTCCCCTATTTGATAGGTTGATTATCCCGAGCATCATTTTTTCCAAGTTCGTACCAATCTTTAGGTCTTAAAGAGTTAGCATTATTAGAAGATTTACTACATTGGATCATAGTGGTATTAGGATATTCTTCACCAAATAATTTTATCCTCTTATTTAAAAAGAATTATAATAAGTTTAAGAAAATGAATTTAAGCTCTTTGCTAAGAAAGAAAAGGTAAAGAAACATCCCATAAGCCTTGCTGCCCCTTAATAGGAATAGGAGGAAATATGGGCTTAATATCATCCAATTGCCAAGCAAAGCGACCGGTTTCCCAATGACCACAAAGTTGCTCGGACTCTGATTGTGCGGAGATAAACTCAGGAGTCATCTTGATACAATCAACGAGATCAACAATAGCGATCGCCTTACCCAAGGGTAAACTCTCCCAAGGGTTTTGTGTTAAATCAATCCCTAGAATGGAAGCTAAATCTTCGTAATCTAATCGTTGTTGTTTGCTGTTTTTCTTAGCAGCACAGATAACTAATTTTCCACGATATTTAGTCCCCCAACTACGAGTTTCAAAATGCTTGAAACCCAGAGCAATTAAACTAGCCCAAGGCTGATGTAATGAAATAGCCTTAGCTTTATTCTGACTTTTTTCATATTGATTAACAAGAGCTTTCATCGTAGCAAAAGGAATTCCACCAACTTTCAATTCAAGAGGGAAACTTGGGATTCTTTTGGCTTTTCTAATTTGATAACGAGGGGCTTTTGTCTTCTTGATGATTTGTTTTAATTCGTCTTTAGAATGACCACCAATGTAAGTTAAAAACTTCACTCGACCTTCTTGTAGATCGTAATAATCTTGAGCCATTTTTATTTTACTTTGGGAAGGATGGTCAAAATAAACAACTATTTTTTCACAGTATTGAACTCTCAATAAATGAGATAGATCATCAAAGGAAGCACTGTGATGACGTTCTTGTTCAATGATTTGCCTGGCATCAATAGAATCTAGTGTAATGCCTTCTTGGGCTGCCTCTTCAATGATAGTCTCAATGGCATCAATATCTTTTTCAACTGTTAAGAGATTGGTCATTATCAAACTCCATATTCGGTGATGTTTTGCTTTCTAAAAAGGGAGTTCGTGCTGATAAGTATTTGAAGGCAAATGATGAGAAACTAATTGAGCATTATCAGGTTTTTCAGTAACTAATTGCTCAATGTGTTGTTTAAGTTCTTTAAGCTCTTGTTCTATCGCTTCTACTCTATCTAAAGTGACTCCCCCTACCGTAGTTCTCCGAGTAATCTCCTTAATAGTTTCCTCCATGCCAAAATACTCAGCAAGTATCACAATTCCTGCTTGATACATAGACAAACCAGATTGTTCTTGGTACTCGATAAAGCGGTCATAGATTGCTGGTGGGACATACAAAGAAATTTTCGGTTTTTCTGTTGGCATAATACTTTCCTTTTAATTGAATAAAGTTAACTGAGAAAGGATTAGTCTTCATCATTACTTTTAGTAAAATAAGGAGAATTAGGGTCAAAAAGTGACAATTGACCAGGGGAAACATGGATAGGTAATCTTTTCCCTTTTATCTGTCGATGCCCCTGAGCAGTAATAGGTAAACCTTGTAAAGCTTGTAGATTAGCTTTGACTTCAGAAAGCCAAACTTTGTAAGGATGGTATTTTCTATCAACAAAAGGATAAGCTTTAGAAATTCGACGTTTAAGGGTTTTAAGCTGTTCAGGGGTGAGGAGAACAGGTGGTGTTAGTTGATGTTCTCCCAAAAACTCTGTGATAACTTCCTGAATGACTCGATAAGATATTTTTCTCCAAGATGAAGCCATAGCAATGTCGGGATGTGATCTTCATGGGAAAAGTGGGAAGACTATGAGTGAGTCCATTTGAATAGTTAGTTCGTTAATCATGCTTTTGGGGGAGTTTTCGTACTCCCTCCCCCTCTCTATGAGATGTAACGATTTATGACAATTTTATAGGTTAGGTTGGGGGGACTTATCCTCCCATTTTGTTTGCCGTAAAACTTTACATCTGGGCAATCATTCCGTTTTAAGGTTGGTATTACCCACCCTTCAATGACTAAAATTCTGCATCAGGACAACAACGGTTAAAATCCAAGATATAAAAGCCTAAAAATTGTTGTTTAAACTGTTCAAAGGCTTTTGTGACTGCTTTTCTGCTCACTTCCCCAACAAACAAAGAAATAACTCGTTCTTGCTTTGGACAAATAACCCCATCTTCGTCTATCTCCAGTTCGTGGCTGCATAGAGTCACCTCAACTTGGATAGGATTGTGTTGTTGTTGGAGAGTGCGATCGCAGATCTTGGTACGAGGATGGAAAGTCGGGTTAGTTTTCCCGAAAGCAGTACACCAACCTCTGTGACGAGCATCGTTGAAATCGTTAAACGAAGGGACATTCGCACAGGTTTGGCATCCAGGCTTTGCATGGATGGGGTGGAAATCTTGGTTTTGGAACATAATAGAAAGTAATAAAAGAATTAGGGAGAACGGAGAAACTGGGGTTTCTTGCGTTCTCTTTTGTTTTTTGGCAAAAGCCAACTTGAGTATCTTTTTTTGATTTTAGCTAATTGGTTAGCAAAAGTAAATAGCAAATTTATAAAAGTTAACCAGAAATATATTTAATTTAGCTAACCAGTTGCGCTAAACTAGGTAGTAAAGTTAGGAGTATGAACATGAAGCAACTTCGAGAACTAGCTGGGCTGAGAACAATTGATGTAGCCTATCATTTGGATGTGGCTGAAAGTACAGTCCGTAATTGGGAGTATGGGCGTACAATGCCTCGACTCCGTGCGGATCAATTTGCCCAATTGTGTCAACTATATAAATGCTCCATTGAGGAGTTAGCTAAAGCATCTCAGAATTCTCAAGCAGAGGCTTTTGGGAAAAGTAGTGGATAATAGCGGTTTGACTTAAAAGTGAGTAGAGATTTCTAAAAAAAGCTGGCTCACCCCTATGGCAAGAGCGGAAATAACCGACTAACCAAGAGGGTTCAACCAAGCCCGATAAAATACATTTCTATCTTTATAGTCGCTCAAAGTTTCCAACTAACGCCACCGTAGGGTTTGCCAGAAGCTAATTAAACCTTCTGGAGACATTAATGAAAGCTATACATAATCTGCTTTGTGGCGGATTAAAAATTGATGGAAAATTTTTCTTAAGTTCCATCATCACTCCCCATGTATCACAGTTAGGGAGTACGTATGACCTGGCTTAGATACAACCGCAGCACTCCCTGCCCAGTTTGCCTTGGAGAAAGGAGTGATTGTCGTCAAAACACCACCACCGGCCTAGTTTACTGCCGAAGTCATGAAGCCAACCCCAAAGACTATCTATACAGGGGTCAAGACACATGGGGCTTTAACATCTGGGCTAACAAAGCAGACGCAGAAGAATGGGCCCAACAAAACCGTCAGGAATGGCTTGAAACAGTCACCAGTCGCCAGTCGCCAGTCACCAGTGACACTTGGACAACCCCTAACAGTCAAACAGAGGTCAATCCTCGGTATCTAGTGGTTAAGGAGGACTTGGAAACAAGGGAGAGGGAGAATTTAAAGAAGCTGCTGCCTATCCCAGAACGGGATAAGGTTATCAGGGAAATCCTAGACCAACTAACCCTATCCGATGACCACAGGGAGGTTTTAAGAAATCGTGGAATAAGCGATCGCAAAATAGACCAAGCCAATTACCGCAGTGTCAAACAATGGCAAAAACTGACCTCACCTGTCACCAACGAACTCTCAGGGGTGAAATATGATGGATTAAGCTTAATTAATCACACTGATGGAATATTAATCCCAATTCCTAACGAAGATGGATTGTACACCCATCTGAGGGTGAATGACCTGACCCCAGGAACCGAAAACAAGTATTACCCTCTGAGTAGTTCTAAACGTGGGGTGAAGTACCACTTACCATCAGGGGAGCAACCCATCGGGGTGTATTTGCCTCCTGAAGCCCCCCAAAAGGAAATAATAGGGTTTACAGAGGGATTGGAATACAAACCCCTTCTAGCAGCCAATAACGTGGGGATTCCAATTATTGGTGCTAGTGGGGGTAACTTTGCCAGTAGCAGTGAGGCAATCGAGGAGGCGATCGCGTCCATCAAAGAGAGATATGGATGGGAAAAACCCAAGTTTATCCTTTATGCCGACGCTGGTAGCGTAGTAAATCCCAACGTAGTCATCCAATACGAAAAACTAGGGAAAATTATCCCCAACTTAAAAGTAGTTGATTGGGGACAATTAGTTGACAAAGAAAAAGGTTTAGACATTGACGAACTAGACGCTCAAACCATTGAGAAAGTCAAACTAGCTAAATCCTTTAGGTTTAATCTTCAAGGAGAAGGAAATGTTAAACTAATTACCATTAAGCAGTTCCTTAAAAGGTCTAAAATTCATCAGAAGAAAAAGTTGAGTCCTCGGATTAAAAGGATTCAAGAAGACTTAAGAAGATTAACCTATAAACCTGACATAGAACTCACTGAAGAGGATCTAGTTGATGGGAAATATTTACCCAGTGAGTTACTAATAGAACTCATGCCCAAACAGGGAATAATTAATCTAAAGAGTGCCAAAGGAAGTGGGAAAAGTCACCTGAATGAAGAACTGATAAAATACTTAAGAAAAGACGGATTCCAAATAATCTCCATTGTGGCTAGAATCGTCTTAGGAAGAGGACAGGCACAAGCTTGGGGGATTGAATGGCAAATAGATACTGATGACCCATTATGTAGGCAAGTCAACCGATTAACCATCTATGAAAACCAAGCCACATTAGGATTATGCTTTGATTCCATTTGGAAGTTGTATCATAGAAACTTAGAGAAAACAGCAGTTTTCTTAGATGAATCAGAACTAGGATTAACTCACTTGCTAGCATCATCAACTTGTAAAGAAAAACGTCCTTTATTACTAAAATCATTTCAAAAGATTATCCATGAAGTGTTAGCTCTTAAAGGATTAGTGCTATTATCGGATGCTGACTTGACTGATGTAAGTGTAGATTATATTAGGTCATTAGCCCCCCCAAATACTCCTATGTTTACCATAGTTAATCCTGAGAAGACTATAAGCTACAAAGCTTATATAATAAGTGAAAAGAGATGGGTTAAACAAGAAATCCTTAATGCCATTGAAGCAGGAGAAAGAATCATCATAGCTACCGACTCTCAAGCAGAAGCAGAGAGAATGGAAAGGGAATTACATAAACAATTTCCTGACAAAATAATCAATAGGATAGACAGTAAAACGGTAGAAGACCAATGGGGGAAAGATTATGTTGAAAGGGTTAACGAATCTATTAAAACTGAAAAACCAGATATCCTAATTCATACTCCATCAATGTCCACAGGAACAAGCATTGATGGGAAAATAAATGGTACAATAGATGAAGAAGTAAAACACTGGTTTGATAAAGTATTTGGGATATTTGTAGGGGTGCTAACCCCATCTCAATGTCGTCAATCATTGATGAGATACAGAGCAACCGTACCCAGATACATTTACATCAGAACCGCAGGAATGATAAGAGGGAATAGAAGTTTTGACCCAGTTGAAATTAATAAATCCCTTTTTGAATACCATAAACAAGGATTAGATATTTTCGACATTATCAAAACAATAGAAGTGTCAGATAATCGAGAATTACTAGAAAAATTAGCGTTAATTTTAGACCCAGAAACAGGGCAATGGAATAACCCTCATTTACACACTTATTCCCAATTCAAAGCCCGTGATAATTTTGGCTTAGCCAACCTCAGAGAAATATTCACTCAGGAATTAATGGAAGAAGGGCATGAAGTAATAAAAATTAACACAAAAGGATGTGAAGTTTTATTAACGACCCAGGAATTTATAGATGGGGAAAAGGAACAAGGGGAGGCAATTTATAGGGAAACATCGAGTGCGATCGCAACATCGAATGACATCTCGTTAGAACAAGCACAAGCCATAATGAGAAAGGCAACTGCTACCGTAGCAGAAAGGCATGAGGCAACCAAAGCATTTATCACTGAAGAAATACCAGGGATTGAGTTAACCACTGACTTTATCAATGAGTATATTGTCAAAGACAGAAGGCGATCGTTAAATGCCATCAAACTATTCTGGAAACTGTTAAATCCAGAAGCAGCCTTATATTATGATCAAAAGGAGTACAGCCACCAGTTCAGGCAATTTGCCATTCATGAGATAGTCTACCTCCCTGACATTAGAGCTTATTACCCCCTAGTCAAAGAATTAACAGACCTGGGAATACTTGAAGTTATAGCCAACCCAGAGAAAGAATATACTCAAGGTGATCCCTGGTTAGAGGAGTTTAAGCAAAAGTGCTTATGGAGACGACATCGGTTGCACCGGTTGTTCAATATCATTGTCACCAAAAACACCCTAACCGTTCACTTATTAAGTCGGTTCCTAGAAAAAATTGGATTAGGGTTAACCTGTGACCAAAAACGAGTAGAGGGGGAACGGGTAAGAACCTATAAACTCAACCCCAAAAAACTCAACAATCCTGACCGAAACGCCATCTTAAACGCCTTCGATCTCAAGTGGACTCAAACCAAGACTAGGTATGGTCTAGAGGGTGTCACAGAACTTGAGCGAAAACCGTATACAATTAACCAACAGGAGACTTCTGTGACAGCAGAAAATGATCGCATAACCATAGATGTGATTGGGGTGGAAAATGGTACAGAAACAACCAATCTGGGGGCAGAGGCAATGGTTAAAAACGAAGGGGAAAATGAGAGGGGTCAAACCGAGACTAGGTATGGCTTAGAGGGTGTCACAGAACTTGCCCGAAACTCGTATACAGATAACCAGACTGAAAGTTCTGTGACAGGAGAAAATGATCTCATAATCATAGACGTGGATGGGCCCTCTTCTCCTGATGTGGACCGGGAAAACATCCCTCAAAACGAAGGGTCAAATGAGGGGGGTCAAACCGAGACTGAGTATGGGCTAGAAGGTGTCACAGAACTTAAGCGAAAACCGTATCCAAATAACCAGCAGGAAGGTTCTGTGACACTGGTAAATGATGGGGCAACCCAGAACGTGGTTGGGGTAGAAAATGCTATGGGAACAACCAATGTGGGGGCAGAGGTAACGGTTAAAAACGGACGGTCAAATGAGGGGGTTCAAAGCGAGACTGGGTATGGTCTAGCATTCGTGACAACTTAAGGCTGTAAGTCAGATGTCAAGCCAGTTTTGCTCCACAGGTTTTATGCCAAAAGTTAGCCAAAAATGGAAGAAAAAGGTTAGCGTATGGTGTCCGCTAACAAAATTGTAAAAACTC
>JASJEA010000072.1 GCA_030064935.1 Crocosphaera sp.
CCCAACTATTTTCGATAATTGGTGATTTTCGAGGCATCGAACCTCGAAAATCACACGCTCTACCTCCCCACTCCGCAAGCTGAGAGTGGGGACTCCCGCTTATTCCGTTGAACATTGTATAAAGTTATTCCTATGGAATCAGTAGAAATAGCAAGATTTTCAAGAGAGTTCAGAATCAACAGGCTTAGTCAGATGGAAAAAGTATAAATCAATATAACGATGACCATCGGGAGTATGATAGATAACATCTTCAAATTGATGATCCCAAAGAATATCTCGAAAGCCATAGGAAGAACGAGCATACATAGTTTGGGTAATGGATTCATCAATACCAGATAAGGAAGTTAAGAGCAGGGCTTTTTTTCTTTTTAAAGTGTCGAGATTTACCTCAAATAAAGGACTGTTTTCATCAATGGTGTGCATGACTGTCCAAGTCATGGCCAAAGTGGGGCTGTAATCTCTAAGTAATTTCAATTCATGAACTCGACGAAAAAAGTTCCCTTCTTTACTAACTTCGTCCCACATCAGATATAAACGAATTTTGGCCTCAAGAATATAGTTTTTGCGTTGATTAGATACTCTAAGCATCAGGGTAGGAACATTATTATAAGGCAGAATCACCACTACATTAGAGAATAAAATCTTAGCATTAGATTGAGAAAAACGAGCAAAGGCTAATCCCGTGATTAAGGCAATACCTAAAAGGCTAACGAAAGCTTCTAAAGTAACGAGACTATGTGTGTAGAGACTGGTGGGATACATATTGCCATAACCAATGGTGGAGAAGGTATGAACACTAAAAAAGAAAGCATCACGAAAAGAACCCTCAATAGCGTTTTCTATGCCATCAATACCGAAAAAGTAAGCTAAAGCAAAACCCCCATTGATAACAATATAAAAGACAGCCATCAAAAGAATAAAATATTTCCAGGGAATATTTAAAAGTAAATGATAAGGTTCTCGCCAGTGATGATACCAAGCATCTAAACCTTCAATATTAAACTTAATCCAAAATTGGTTAGAGGAATAAGCAGAAGGGGAATTTTTACGAGAATATTTCCGTCTCTGAAAAAGTCGAAAAGGAAGCATGAATAATAACCTACAAAAAGAACAATAATGTTAAGTTAAAAAAATTTTTATTGAGGACTGAGTTTTAGAATATAGTAGCTCAATTATGTTTTTTTGTCTGGTTGAATAAATACTGAGCAACCTGAGTTCTATATAAGGAAACTTGTAGACAACTGACTCAAATCAGCAGCCTCTAACCCTCATTATCTACTTTAAAACATGATAACTCCGAACTCCGAACTCACGTTGATGAAGATGCCATCATTATTGTGGATATATTCGCAAAAAAAGACCAACTATTGAGTTGGTCAAACCATTATGAGGTTAAATATCACCAGGAAATATTTAAAGTTTTATGGTTACTGTTTTAATTTCTGTGTATTGTTGTAGACCATATTCCCCTAATTCTCGGCCTATACCTGACTGTTTAAAGCCACCAAAGGGGGCGGCAGCATCAAAGACATCATAACAGTTAACCCAGACAGTCCCCGCCCTTAACCCATGCGCGATTCGATGAACTTTACTAATATCCTGAGTCCAAATAGCAGCAGCCAGGCCATACATAGTATTATTAGCCCTTTGTATGACTTCATCGATGTCTTTGAACTTAATAATACTCATTACGGGACCAAAAATCTCTTCTTGGGCAATTTTCATGCCATCCTGCACATCAGCAAAGACAGTGGGTTCAATAAAGTAACCACGATCGCCGACACGGCTACCACCGCATAACATTTTCGCCCCTTCTCGTTGTCCTGACTCAATATAATCCATTACCCTATCAAATTGAGTCCGATCCACTTGAGGACCTTGGGTAGTCTTCTCATCAAAAGGATCGCCCACAATACCTTTTTTTGCCCGTTCCACAGTTTTTGCCACAAACTCGTCATAACATTTTTCTTCCACAAATAGACGAGAGCCGGCACAACAACATTGGCCCTGATTAAAAAATAAGCCAAAATGCGCCCCTTCTATGGACTGATCGAGATCCGCATCAGCAAAAACAATATTAGGACTTTTGCCTCCTAATTCTAGGGTGACGCGCTTTAAGTTAGTTTGGGCAGAAGCTTCGAGGATTAAATGACCAACTTCCGTAGATCCCGTAAAAGCCACTTTATCAATATCATGATGACGGGCGATCGCTTGTCCCGCCGTAGGACCATAACCAGAGAGTATGTTAACTACCCCTGGGGGGAATCCTGCTTCTATGATTAATTCTCCCACCCTTAAAGCAGATAAGGGAGTCTGTTCGGCGGTTTTCATCACCACTGTGTTCCCTGCAGCCAAGGCAGGTGCGAGTTTCCATGCTTGCATTAATAGGGGGAAGTTCCAAGGAATAATCTGCCCCACGACTCCCACTGGTTCATGACGAGTGTAGCAAAAATAGGGACCGTTGATGGGAATGGTTTTCCCTTGAATTTTATCAGCCCATCCAGCATAGTAACGGTAACAGGCAATAACAAGCGGTAAATCGGCGTTAAAGGAATCTTGATAGGTTTTTCCGTTATCTAAGGTCTCCAGATACGCTAATTCTTCTCTATTAGCTTCAATTAAATCAGCTAACTTATACAAAAGTTGTCCTCGTTGAGTAGCAGATAGTTTTGGCCATTGCCCCTGATTAAAGGCATTTCTTGCTGCTATGACTGCTTTCTCCACATCCTCCGCATCGGCTTCAGCCACATCACAGATAACTTCCCCTGTAGTGGGGTTAATGGTTTCAAATCGTTTTCCTGAAACACTTTCTATCCATTGATTATTGATTAATAGTTGGGTTGGGCCTATTTTAACTTTGTTTTCTGGTCGTGTTGCTATAAACATTCATAATCTCCTTTTTGCTCTGTATTTCAGCACAGTTTTCATTTTTATGGCATCAAGAAACAAGCAAAAATCTCCTCACCGACTCCCTCAATCAAAATGTTGATACACCGAAATTGAAAACGGCTGTTATTCTCAGGGTGAAACATTGTTATTGATTTAGAACCCCTTTTTTTCAAAAATTAATATTTCTTTTTATTAAGAAAATGGATTTTTCGTGAACTACCTCATGGGTTTCATTGCAGAGATTCAGAGCATGATTCCACAACCATGTGGCACATCCCATCACTTGATTCCAAATCCGCTTTAGAAAGTAGATAATCATATTTAAGAAGGCAGAGGGAGCAGGGGAAGCAGGGGGAGAAAGAAGATTACTCTACCATAATAAGCGGATATCGTATGACTCAGTTTTTGGTATTGGTGAGAAGACAATAGCATTCACCCTCAAAATTTGACATCAAAAAACCTTGGCGCAAAGTTTACGCCAAGGTTTGCTTGTTATTGTTGCTTATCTTTCAAAAACTTTCGATAAGCAGAATTCAGAGTTTTGCTCAAAACAGACTCGGACTCTTTTGCGATCGCCGAATACCCTGAGAACTAAACAACCTCAGACAAGACAATGTTACGGAATTGTGCCTCTCCACCTAAGTTATCAACGGTGTCATTATCGTTGACGAATACCAAGCGATCATATTCCCCAGTAAAATATTGACCAAGGCTGATACTATAATCTTTCCAGCCCTCAACAGCTTGGGGATCATTTAATCCTTCGTAATCATTGAAAGCTTGATTAGCAAAAGTTTGAGTGCCATACAGTTGGAAGATGGTGTTGCGATCGTTGAATAAATCATCATCATTATCTAAACCAATGCCTTGTATTTCGGCTTCATCTTGACTACGGAATTGGAAACTAAGACGAGTATTCTCAGTGACAGTATAACCAGTAATATCTAAGGACTTCCAGGTATTGTTTTCAAGTTGAACCTCATTACCATTATCGTTATAAGTGACAACACCTTCAGGAGTATCTTGAGGAACTGAGTTGCTATTGTTAACAGAGGCATCCCCATAACTTTCTAAGGGTTGACTAATCGCTGTTCCGTCAATAGTTACTTTTAACTGGTTAGTAATGGGAAGTGTTTCTACACCATTAATGGTTAAATTAACCGTTGCCGTGTCACTATCAGTTCCATCACTAATAGTATAAGTGAAGCTATCAGTAGCAGTTTCTCCTCCGTCTAAATTATCAAATTGACTGTTAGGATCGTAGCTAAAGGTTCCATCATTGTTAATGGTTAATAATGCACCTGATTCTAATGTAATGGGAGTCTCTTCTGTGAAGATTGAACCATTAATTTCAGTAATAGTTAATGAGTCGTTGTCTAAATCATCATCATTGCTCAGGAAATCATCATTAATAACTGTTTCCTCATCGGTGATATATTCATCATCGTTAGCAACGGGAATATTATTAGTTGGGGGGAGAGCATTTTCTGATAAAACGATGTTACGGAATTGACTATTAGCACTGGCATTAGCATCATCATCATTGGCTAAAATGAGGTAATTAATGTCTCCTGTAATGAAACTTCCTAGATCAATTTGAAACTCTTGCCAACCATTAATATTGGTGTAGGTAAAGTCTCGAATGCCCCAAGTATCTTGACTACCATAGAGGTTAAATATTTTATCGTTACTTAACTCTAAATCATCATCAAAACCAATTCCCTGAATTTCTCCTCCTTGATTACTCTTAAACTCAAAGGTTAAAATTGTCTCAGTAGTAAGATTATAATTGAGTCCCAATACTTTCCAGGTATTTCCTTCTAAAATAGCTGTATTATCCGAGAAAGATATGCCACCAGAAATATCTTGATTAGAGTAAGATTGATGACTATTATTTGAGTAATTAATAGTCGTTCCATTGACATCAATACTGAACGGAGGTGAGGTTATACCATTAATAGTTAAATTAACCGTTGCTGTGTCACTATCAGTTCCATCAGTAATAGTATAAGTGAAGCTATCAGTAGCAGTTTCTCCTGCGTCTAAATCATCAAATTGACTGTTAGGATCGTAGCTAAATGTTCCATCATTGTTAATGGTTAATAATGCACCTGATTCTAAAGTGATCGGATTACCTTCTGTGAAGATTGAACCATTAATTTCAGTAATAGTTAATAAATCGTTATCTAAATCATCATCATTGCTCAGGAAATCATCATTAATAACCGTTTCCTCATCGGTGATATATTCATCATTATTAGCAACGGGACTATTATTTATGACAGCTAATTGATCATTAACATCATTAACCAAAACTGTTAAACCTTGCTCAAAACTTAAACCCTTACTATCGGTGCTTCGTACTGTAATCTCATGAGAGGTGGCTGTTTCAAAGTCCAATAAACTGCCATCAGCAACAATTAATTTAGTTCCATTAATAGCAAAACGTCCCTCAGCATCGTCTAATAGGGTGTAAGTATGGGTATCGCCTAGATCGATATCTGTGCTACTTAGGTCAGCAATAATCGTACCATTGGCACTATTTTCATTGATGTTAGTAGTGTCACTGCTGAGATTAGAGAGTTCAATGCTGGCTCCAAAGCTACTGCGACCAAAGACGACATAACTCTCTCCTGCATCAGATATGTCATTGGGGGAGGCATTAGGAGCCCCAATAATAATGTCATCGAAGCCATCCCCATTTACATCCCCTGCACCACTCACAGAACCTCCGAAGTTGTCCAACTCGTTAATACCATTGAGGAAAAAGCCATTACTGCCATCGAGACTAGATAGGTCGAGGTTTGGATTAAAGCCAGTATTGGAACCAAAGACCACATATGTCTCTCCTCCAAAGCCGACATCAGGAGCCCCGATGATAATGTCATCAAAGCCATCCCCATTTACATCCCCTGCACCACTCACAAAAACTCTGAAGAAGCTAACAAACTCAATATTATTGAGGACAAAGCCGTTACTGCCATCGAGAGTAGATAAGTCGAGGGTTGGATTAAAGCCAGTATTGGAACCAAAGACCACATATGTCTCTCCACCCAAACCGACATCAGGAGCCCCAATGATAATGTCATCAAAGCCATCCCCATTTACATCCCCTGCACCACTCACAGAAAATCCTGATTCGTCACCGAAATCAAGACCATTGAGGACAAAGCCGTTACTGCCATCAAGACTAGATAAGTCGAGGGTTGGATTAAAGCCAGTATTGGAACCAAAGACCACATAAGTCTCTCCACCCAAACCGGCATTAGGAGCCCCAATGATAATGTCATCAAAGCCATCTCCATTGATATCCCCCGCACTACTCACAGAAAATCCTGATCTGTCAAGACGATCAATACCATTGAGAACAAAGCCGTTACTGCCATCTAGACTAGATAGGTCAAGGCTCGAACTAAAACCACTGCCTGAGCCAAAGATTACATAACTCTCTCCTATACGAAGACTATAAGCATAACCATAACCAGATACAGGTACACCCAAGGGCCCGGCATCAGGTGCCCCAATGATAATGTCATCAAAGCCATCCCCATTGATATCCCCCGCACTACTCACAGAAAATCCTGATTCGTCACGACTATCAATACCATTGAGGACAAAGCCGTTACTGCCATCAAGACTAGATAAGTCGAGGGTTGGATTAAAGCCAGTATTGGAACCAAAGACCACATAAGTCTCTCCCCCCAAGCTGGCATAAGGAGCCCCAATAATAATGTCATCAAAGCCATCTCCATTGATATCCCCCGCACTACTCACAGAACGTCCTGAGAAGTCAAAAATATCAATACCATTGAGGACAAAGCCGTTACTGCCATCGAGGGTAGAGAGGTCAAGACTAGCATTAAAGCCATTATCTGAGCCAAAGACTACATAACTCTCTCCTGCACTACTATTGCCATTGGGGGAGGCACCTCTTGCCCCAATGATTATGTCATCAAAGCCATCCCCATTGATATCCCCCGCACCACTTACAGAACCTCCTGAGCTGTCAAAAGAATCAATACCATTGAGGACAAAGCCGTTGAGGAAACTGATTGCCGTCGGGGGAAGATCGTCAACAACATCACTTAATTCAATGGTTAAGACCTCTTCAAAGCTTAAACCTGTACTATCAGTAGTTCTTACCGTAATCTCATGAGAGGTGGCTATTTCAAAGTCCAATAAACTACCATCAGCAACAATTACTTGATTACCATTAAGGGCAAAGCGTCCTTCGGCATCATCAAGTAGGGTGTAAATGTGAGTGTCATCCTCATCAGCATCAGTGGTGGTTAAGGTACCAACAATGGTGTTATTAAAACTATTTTCAGCAATATTATTGTTATCAAGATTGATGGCTGTGGGGGGAGAGGGTTCGCTAACATCATTAACCAGAACTGTTAAACCTTGTTCAAAACTTAAACCCTTACTATCGGTGCTTCGTACTGTAATCTCATGAAAAGTGGCTGTTTCAAAGTCTAATAAACTGCCATCAGCAACAATTAATTGAGTTCCATTGATAGCAAAACGTCCCTGGGCATCGTCTAAGAGGGTGTAAGTATGGGTATCGAAGGAATTGACATCGGTGCTACTTAGGTCAGCAATAAAAGTACCATTGGCACTATTTTCATTAATGTTAGTAGTGTCACTGCTGAGATTAGAGAGTTCAATGCTGGCCCCAAATTTACTGCCACCAAAGACTACATAAGTCTCTCCTGCAAAACTATTGCTATTAGGATCAGCACCTCTTGCCCCAATGATAATGTCATCGAAGCCATCCCCATTGACATCCCCTGAACCACTTACAGACCATCCTGAGAAGTCATCACTATCAATACCATTGAGGACAAAGCCATTAGTGCCATCGAGACTGGATAGGTCAAGACTCGCATTAAAGCCACCATTGGAGCCAAAGACTACATAAGTCTCTCCTGCCCTATTAGTGCCATTGGGATCGGCACGATATGCCCCAATAATAATGTCATCGAAGCCATCCCCATTGACATCCCCAGCACCACTTACAGAACGTCCTGATTCGTCATCACTATCAATACCATTGAGGACAAAGCCATTAGTGCCATCGAGGGTAGATAGGTCAAGACTCCCATTAAAGCCACTACCTGAGCCAAAGACTACATAACTCTCTCCCGCACTATCTATGCCATTGGGGTCGGCACGTCTTGCCCCAATAATAATGTCATCGAAGCCATCTCCATTGACATCCCCCGCACCACTCACAGAACGTCCTGATTCGTCATCACTATCAATACCATTGAGGACAAAGCCATTAGTGCCATCGAGGGTAGATAGGTCAAGACTCGCATTAAAGCCACTGTCTGAGCCAAAGACTACATAAGTCTCTCCTGCACCATCTATACCATTGGGGTCGGCACCTCTTGCTCCAATAATGAGGTCATCGAAGCCATCCCCATTGACATCCCCTGCACTACTCACAGACCATCCTGAGAAGTCACTACTATCAATGCCATTGAGGACAAAGCCGTTACTGCCATCCAGGGTAGAGAGGTCGAAACTCGGACTAAAGCCACTGCCTGAGCCAAAGACTACATAAGTCTCTCCTGCACCATCTATGCCATTAGGATCGGCACGTCTTGCCCCAATAATAATGTCATCGAAGCCATCTCCATTGACATCCCCCGCACCACTTACAGAACCTCCTGATCCATCACGCAAATCAATGCCATTGAGGATAAAGCCATTAGTGCCATCGAGGGTAGATGGGTCAAGACTAGCATTAAAGCCACTATTGGAACCAAAGACCACATAAGTCTCTCCTGCCTCAATTGCACTATTAGAGTTTGCAGTTGGTGCCCCAATGATAATGTCATCAAAACCATCACCATTGATATCCCCCGCACTACTTGCTGAATAGCCTGATCTGTCAAAAGAATTAATACCATTGATAACAAAGCCCTTAGTACCATCAAGAGTAGATAGGTCTAAGTTGGAACTAAAGCCACTATTGGAACCAAAGACCACATAAGTCTCTCCTGCAATACGATTGCCATTGGGGTCAGCAAATAATGCCCCAATGATGAGGTCATCAAAGCCATCACCGTTGACATCCCCCGCACCACTGACAGAATCTCCTGATTCGTCAAAAGAATCAATACCATTGAGGACAAAACCGTTGAGGAAACTGATTGCCGTTGGGGGAAGATCATCAAGAACATCAGTTACTTCAATGGTTAAGACCTCTTCAAAGCTTAAACCTGTACTATCAGTAGTTCTTACCGTAATCTCATGAGAGGTGGCTGTTTCAAAGTCCAATAAACTGCCATCAGCGACAATTAATTGATTACCATCAAGGGCAAAGCGTCCCTCGGCATCATCAAGTAGGGTGTAAGTATGAGTGTCATCCCCATTAGCATCAGTGGTGCTTAAAGTGCCAACAATGGTGTCATCGAGACTATTTTCAACAATATTATTGTTATCAAGATTGATGGCTGTGGGGACAAAATTTTCATTGAGATCATTGAAGCTAGTGCCACCAAAGACTACATAACTCTCTCCTGCGCCAAAATTTCCATTAGAATCGGCACCAAATGCCCCAATGATGAGGTCATCGAAGCCATCCCCATTGACATCCCCCGCACCACTAACAGACCATCCTGAGAGGTCACTACCATCAATACCATTGAGGACAAAGCCGTTGCTGCCATCGAGGGTAGAGAGGTTAAGACTAGCATTAAAACCATTACCAGAGCCAAAGACTACATAACTCTCTCCTGCATAACTATTGCCATTGGGGGAGGAGCGTGTTGCCCCAATGATAATGTCATCGAAGCCATCCCCATTGACATCCCCCGCACTACTTACAGAAACTCCTGAGCCGTCACCACTATCAATACCATTGAGGACAAAGCCGTTGCTGCCATCGAGGGTAGAGAGGTTAAGACTAGCATTAAAACCATTACCAGAGCCAAAGACTACATAACTCTCTCCTGCAAAACTATTGCCATTGGGGGAGGCATCAGGTGCCCCAATGATCAGGTCATCGAAGCCATCCCCATTGACATCCCCCGCACTACTTACAGAAAATCCTGAGTAGTCAAAAATATCAATACCATTGAGGACAAAGCCGTTGCTGCCATTGAGGGTAGAGAGGTTAAGACTAGCATTAAAACCATTACCAGAGCCAAAGACTACATAACTCTCTCCTGCCTCAAGATTGCCATTGGGATCGGCACCAAATGCCCCAATGATCAGGTCATCGAAGCCATCTGCATTGACATCCCCCGCACCACTTACAGACCATCCTGAGAGGTCACCGAAACCAATACCATTGAGGACAAAGCCGTTGCTGCCATTGAGGGTAGAGAGGTTAAGACTAGCATTAAAACCATTACCAGAGCCAAAGACTACATAGCTCTCTCCTGTCTCAAGATTGCCATTGGGATCGGCACCAAATGCCCCAATGATAAGGTCATCGAAGCCATCTCCATTGACATCCCCTGCACCACTTACAGAAACTCCTGAGCCGTCACCACTATCAATACCATTGAGGACAAAGCCGTTGCTGCCATCGAGGTTAGAGAGGTCAAGACTAGTATTAAAACCATTACCAGAGCCAAAGACTACATAACTCTCTCCTGCATAACTATTGCCATTGGGTTCGGCATCAGGTGCCCCAATGATCAGGTCATCGAAGCCATCCCCATTGACATCCCCCGCACTACTTACAGAAAATCCTGAGCCGTCACCACTATCAATACCATTGAGGACAAAGCCGTTATTGCCATCGAGTTCAGACAAATTTAAAAACGAATTAGCCATGATTTTATATTTTGAATTAATAAAAAATTTAGATTTAACTGTAACATAACTTAAGTGCTTATACTTATTCGATATCAATAAAGTTGATCTTTTTGATCACGGCAATAGTATTTAACCCACATTTTGTACATCTAAAATTGTTTAAGTTCTGATTAAATTCTGATTAAATATAAAGATAAACAAGCTCCAGAGCAAGCTTTTGGGTTTCTACAAGAGCTTTTATTTTTTGCTAATAGTGTTTTTCTTAAATCTCTAGAAAAAGTGGAAACAATGGCGATTTTAATACGTCTATATCTTGTGCTTTATTAGTTCATCAACAAATTGCTGGCTTTTTATTCGCAATAAACAGCCCCTAAATACTAATTCAATTTTCTTGAACAAAAGTTCTATTTCAAAAATATAACTTTTGAAAATACGAGTATATTTTTTGATTTTTACTCAATGCTACATTTTGAAATACGGGATTTATTTTAGGTCTTAAAATATAAATTATTTTGATACTTTCATCCATAAAAGTACCATGTTTGACCGATAAAAATGGTTCCCAACCTCCTCTTTCAAGCAGATTAAAAGCAGTCGAAGGATAAATTTCTTTGTTTCAAGCCTCCAACTTGAGGAGTCAGTAATTCTAAATCCTAAATTCTAAATTCTAAATTCTGATTGACTTTCATAATGGCATCTCTTGGTTAACGCAAACAGGGATGTTTTGATTATTGGAACTTTGTCACCTAATAACGGTTAATGGAAAACTTTATAAAGAATCTAACCCCTAACGAGAATCACAACTAACATTCAGTTATTTTCAATGATTTGTGAAAACTGCAAAGTTTTACTTTCATACTATCACTATCAACTTCAAGGAGATTATGTTAAAGACAGCTATTACCACTCTATTTTTTGGATTAGTCCCCCTAACAAGCATGGCTTCTGCTAGTATATTGCAGACCACAGGATTAGTAGAATTACAGACTGCTAATCCAGGAGCCCCTGTTGAGGGTTCAATTGGTATTCTCGATCGCATGGATGATGGAGTTGCCTTCAATATTGATACCGTCGGACTTACTGAAGGTGCTTATACCGTTTGGTGGCTGATGTATAATAATCCCGAATTCTGTATAGGTCCTTGTGATATTCCTGATCTGCTCAATATTCCTGAAATAGAAGGCAGTTCATTTTATGCGACTGGGGGCTTAGTTGATAGCTCTGGAATCGGCAGTTTCATGGCTGAAGTCGCAGAAAATACCGTTCCTAGCAACCCTGATCAATTCTTATTTGGTCCAGATGGTCTTTTAGACTCTTTCAACGCTGAGATTCAGGTTATACTTCGTTATCATGGCCCAATTAATTCCGATCCTGAGATTGCGGCTCTACAAACCACCACTTTTAATGGAGGTTGTACCCTAGAAGAGGGAGATGGTTTATTCGAGTGTTTTGATCCGCAAATTGCTATATTTCCACAAGTCTCTGTTCCTGAACCTTCTGTAACCTTCGGACTGATCGCATTTGCTATGTTAGGACTCAAAAGTGTGGTTAAAAAAAAGCGTTAGATTTCGGGACACTGGGACTTAAAATTTCTTAAAGTCCCAACAGTTTTTGGTATTCCTCTGGGGTGTCAATATCAATAGCTCCAGAAACAAAAGGAATACTGAATACTTGATTTTTGTATGTTTTTATTAGTTGTTTAGCTCCTGCTGTCTCTTTCATCAGAGTTAGTTCTTCAAAAAATCTATGATTAAAGAGAGCAGGAACCCCTAATGTATCGGCATATTGACAAGCAATAATAGGTTTGCCTGTACTGTGATATGAAGTAACCAGATTATTAATAATCTCAGTTGAAAGAAAAGGTTGATCACAGACACTAATTATCACTGCGTCTATGCCCTGAAAAGATGAAAGAATAAATAACATTCCCTGAGCAATGGTAGCTCCCATCCCTAAGTGCCAATTTGGGTTTTCAACTATCGAGACATCCGACAATTCAACTTCAGCTTTAATTTGTTGTTCATAGGCTCCTAACACCACGACGATAGGTTGGCAGACTGAGGAGAGAGCAGTTTTAATAGTCTTGCCAAGTAGACTTAATCCTTGATAAGACAAGAGTTGTTTAGGGGTTCCCATTCGGGTTGAAGCTCCGGCTGCCAAAATCATCATGGCAATCCTAGATTCTTGATTCATTTAATTGTATTTCCTTGACTGCATTAGGCTGGTGAATAGGTTCACTTCGCTGTTTTAAAAAGCCACCCTGACGATGACTTAATACCCCTTGGATTTCAGCAATGATAGATAAAGCGATCGCATCAGGAGTCTTTGCACCAATATCAATCCCCACGGGACAATATAATTTGTCTAACATCTTTGCTGAGTAGTCGAATCCTTGACGGCGTAAATCTTCTAGCAGTTTAGCCTTGCGTCGTTGTGAGCCTAAACAGCCTATATATTTAATTTTAGACCCCATCAATGCTTTGAGAATTTCTAAGTCATCAAGATAATTATGAGTCATTAATAAAGCTATTGTCTGATCTTTAAGGAACAAATGTTGATGCAAAATTTCCCTGCGAGTTAATATGATTTCGTCAGCCAACATAAAACGCTCTTTGCTTAGGGTATTAGCCCGACAATCAACAATAGTAATCTGCCAACCTAACGCTTTGGCAAAGTTTACCACAGGAAAGACATCACGCCCTGCACCAAAAATCATCAGATGGGGAGGCGGTTCAATTAATTCAAGGAAAACTTCAACTTTCCCAAGACTAAATTGATAGATATGAAAACTTGAATGTTGATTTTCTAAACAAGTTTTAGCCTCTTTGAGTAAAGTATCATTTAACTCTTCATCTTGAATATTTGTCTCCACAGCACCATCCGATGCCAGGGTTAGATGCGCCCCAACTTGAGTTTTGATGGTTCCTTCCACGTCAACAATTCTAGCCATAATACCTAATTGTTGTTTCTCAAAACAGTTATAGATAAACTTTAAGGGGTTAAAAAGATCATCTTGATTTAACTTCTCTATTAGCACCTTAATTACACCATTACAGCCTAGGCCAAAACCCCAAAGAAGATCCTCATCAGTTGTATTATCATAAGTGATCACAATCGGTTTGTTCTCTGACATTGAAACACGGGTGTGTTCTAAAATATCTTGTTCTAAACAACCACCACTCACGCTTCCTACCATCTCCCCGGATTTCATCAGCATCCTAGCCCCAGGCTGCCCATAGGAAGAACCTTGAACACGAACAACCGTTGCCAAAAATACGGCACTTTTACTATTTCTATATTCTGCAAATGCTTTGAGGATAGAATTGATCTCTGTCATCTTTAGTCATCTTTAATTGCTGTTCTTAGTGAGCTTCTTTTTAGAAAAAAATAACCCTTAACTAACTACCCATATCCTATCAACTATAGGTAAAAAATTAATCTTGAAATGAAAATTTTATGATTTTGTTATAAATCAATTTAAGATTACTCAATACAAGAGTAAAAAAATAATAAAAAAACTGAATAAAAAAAAAATCCCCATATAAAACTTAAGAGGTGGAGGTTGTGAGGATAAAAATTGAATGTTAGTTATGCTAAGACTTATATTTTTCTTAACTTGATCTTTAAACATTGAAGCTAAGAAAATGTCATTTATATGACTGACAAAACCCAAAGGAAACATTATTAATCAAAGTCATGAACACAACAGAATTATTGATTGTTGAGGCCATGTTAGCGGCCTTGGAGAATGGAGATAGAGAGGGATTTCTAGCCACTCAAACCGCAGATGTAGTCTGGGATGTATCAGGAAACGAAGCCCCTAGTAGCCCCAACGACTTAAGAGACACCGAAGCCATTCCCTTTGCAGGTAATTGGTATGGCACCGTAGGCATTAGTGAAACAGTAGGGGACTTTTTTGACCAGTTTCAAGGCTCTTTAGAAATCGTAGACTTTGAAACCCTCGATTTCTTCCAAAACGGCGATCGCGTCATTGCCAGGGTGAATTTAGAAGCCAACGTGGTCGAAAATGGGCTGGATTTTGAACAAGACTTAGCCTTTATCATCGATTTAGAAGAAAGCCCAGCAGGGGATAAACTAATTCAATCGGTGGAATTAGTCTATAACAGCTATGATGTAGCTTCGGCATTTACAGGCAACGAACCCTCTCCAGAATCCATTGCCCTAGACGCAATTAACCCCTTAGAAGGGGTAGCGTTGAGTGTTAATCCCGATGCCGACAGTGCCGCATCCGCAGAAGTAGTGCGCATTGCTTACGAAGCCCTACAGCAAGGGGATGTCGCAGCATTTATCAACCAGCACACAGAAGACTCCTCCACCGTACTCGATGCCGATCCCGCCGTCTTAGGCACAGGGAATGTTTGGCAAGGAAGAGAAGGATTAGAAGAACTACTCACCGAAGTGGTACCCAGTTCTAACTTTATTATTCGCGTAGTTAATCCCACCGACATTATCGCCACAGGCGATCGCGTGGTGGTAGTCACCGATTGGGAAAATACCAACACTGCTACCGGGCTCAACGGCTCTTTTACCTTAACTGAGTTCTTAACAGTGAACGAAGAAGGGTTAATCACTAATGGACAATATGTCTTTGATACCCATATTCCCGCCAGTATGATTACCGGCCGGCCATTTTTCCAGGCCAGTAACGAGATCAATGGAACCGCCGGACGAGATGTGATGACAGGAACTGAACTCAACGATATTATTGTTGGCGGCGGCGGTAGCGATCGCATTGACATCTCGTCTCTGGGAGGGGATCTTGATCGTCTTGTTTATCTAAGTGCAAGAGATATGGGCGATGTCGTAACTGGGTTTATAACCGGAGAAGATCAGATCGATGTCAGTGGCTTATTTACAGAGGCAGGCATCACAGTAGAAAGTTATGAGGAAGCTATTTCTCAGGGTTATCTTGGCTTTGGCAGTCGAGGCTCAAGTGCGGTTGTTTTATTTGATGAAAATGGACTTCAACCAGGCCGTGGAAGAGCCATTGCCAGTATTGCAGGGGTCAGTATTAGCGATCTTGATAGTGCTGAAAACTTTATTGTTACCGATTCTATCGTGTAACTTTCTTTACCTAACCTTAGATCACAACACAGAAAATTGATTAGATAATTATCATGCTCAAGCAATTTATTTCTTTTGGTGGATTATTAGGACTTACTCTCTTTGGGGGCTCTAGTTTGGCCGTCACGGTAGATTTTACAGACTGGAGTCTCAGTGGTGATGTCATTACCAATAGTATGGGTGGAGCATCCACCTCATCCAATGGTTTATTCTTAGACGACATCGCTTTTGGCCCTGATAGCGACTTTAATTTCTCTAATAATCCGGCCATTGATTCTCTTGACTTAGAAGCTGATTTGGGGGTTAGTACGACTCTTGATCCCGATCCTGATAATTTTATTCAGGCCACAGAAGGTTCTGGATTGACCGAAGTATTAACCTTTAGTGAAACAACCCGTTTTAGTTTCGATTGGACTTTTTTAACCAACGATGAAACCTTCATTGAAACCGATCCCATTACCGGGGAGGATTTTGCATTTGATGACTATAGTTTTATCGTTGTTGATGGAGAAGTCGTTCCTATCGCCGGAACCTTCAGTGCCCTCAGTTCCTCCCCCAGCAATTATCAGCAAGAAATTTCTGGTCGTTTTAGTCGTTTGTTTTTACCAGGGTCCTATCAAATTGGCTTGGGGGTTGTAGATGTAGGGGATTTCGAGAATTCCTCAGCGTTGATTGTTGAGAATGCTGAAGTTGATCCAGTCTTGGTTCCGGAACCTAACACAATCTTAGGCTTATTGATGTTGGGATTGCTGGGAACTAAGTTAGCTGTCAAAGCTAAATGATAATATTGATCTGAGTTGGATATAAAGGGATTTGGAGACAACTGACTCAAATAACAAGTCTCCAACCCCGAACTCTTCAGAGCGATCACCCCAGTAAATTAAATCATCAGGACACAACATGAGTAAAATAGCAATTTTGGGAACTGGAGCAATGGGTTCTCGTATGGGAGAAAACCTAATCAAAGCCAAACACGAGGTTTTCGTCTATAACCGTACAGCCGAACGAAGTCAAAACCTAGTCGATCAAGGAGCGATTTTGGTCAATTCTCCACGAGAAGCCGCCCAAAAAGCCGAGATTGTTATGAGCATGGTAACCGATACCGCAGCCTCAGAAGCGGTGTGGTTAGACCCCAATACAGGGGCTTTGGAGGGACTTCATTCAGGCTCAATTGCCATTGAATCAAGTACCCTAACCCCTACATTTGTCAAGGAATTAGGCGATAAAATAATCGAGAAAGGGGCCGAATTTTTAGATGCGCCAGTGGTGGGAACCCGTCCCCAGGCAGAACAAGCCAAGCTGGTTTATTTAGTTGGGGGTACAGAGACGGCCCTAAGTAAAGTTCATGATATTCTTGCTGTCATGGGTGGGCTGATTCACCATATCGGTCCAATGGGTTCGGGTACAGTGATGAAACTAGCCGTCAATTCCAGTTTTGGCATTCAAATAGCAGCCATTGCTGAAATTTTGAATTTTTTATCCAAATCAGGAATCGAGATAGAAAAAGCGGTAGACATACTAGGAGGATTACCAATTACTAGCCCAACGCAAAAAATGATGATGGGACATATTAAACAGCGTCTCTTTTCCCCATTATTTCCCATTGATCTTGTGGAAAAAGATTTCCGCTATATGGTTGAAAGTTCAGACACAGTTGGGGTAAGTGTACCCACTATTTCAGCCGTTTGGAAAGTCTATTTAGATGCTAAAGAGCAGGGATATGGGGGAGATAATATTACAGGGGTTGCACAACTATTCGATTAAGAATTTTAACTCGGTTTAAACAGCACAAGGGGGGAAATTGTCCCCTTTTGTCTGCTTCCTTCCTAAGAGATTAAAGCCTTTTTTAAGCTAACCAATGGATAGAAAATGAGCAGTCAATCGACAATACAACTCAACATCAATGGAGAAAATAGACAAGTCACCACATTCGACGATACCCCTCTATTGTGGGTATTGCGAGATGAGTTAGGACTCAAAGGCACAAAATTCGGCTGCGGCATGGGTTTATGTGGAGCTTGTACCGTTCAGGTGGATGGGGTTCCCACTCGCTCTTGCATTACCCCTGCGGCGACAGTAGTAAATCAGAAAATAGTCACCATTGAAGCATTAGCCGCCGACG
Organism: Crocosphaera sp.; assembly: GCA_030064935.1. Lineage (GTDB taxonomy): Bacteria > Cyanobacteriota > Cyanobacteriia > Cyanobacteriales > Microcystaceae > Crocosphaera. The sequence continues at coordinate 17,873 of JASJEA010000072.1, forward strand.
AAAACCACCCTGTACCTCGGGCCTGGATTGAATTAGATGTTCCCCAATGTGGCTATTGTCAATCTGGACAAATGCTGGCGGCTGCGGCTCTACTGGAGCAAACTCCAAAGCCAACAGATGAAGACATTGAACAAGCACTATCTGGCAATATTTGTCGCTGTGGTACTTATCAGAGAATCAAACTGGCTATCCAGAGAGCCTCTGAATTAAATCAGCCCGTTTAAATCTTGACATCCTCACGATATGAAACAGAAGACAACAAGACGGATTTTCCTACAAACCTCGACGGCGGTAGGGGTTGGTTTCGCTTTGGGCTTTTACATCCCCCCCAATAAAAAGGCCATGGCTGCCACCAAGGGCGATCCCTCTATCATCCTTAAACCTAATGCCTTTATTCGGATCGCTGCCGATAATACAGTAACTCTAATTATCCATAAAGCAGAAATGGGACAGGGGGTTTATACTTCTTTGCCCATGATTATTGTCGAAGAACTAGAGGCAGACTGGGATACCATTAAGATTGAATCAGCCCCAGTTGACCCTGATTACAATCATACAATCTGGAAGGCGGTTCAGGGCACAGGAGGAAGCACCAGCGTTAGTTCTACCTGGGAACAACTAAGATTGGCCGGGGCAACAGCTAGGGAAATGTTAATTATGGCGGCGGCACAAACTTGGGAGGTTTCTCCAGACAGTTGTCGCGCAGAAAAAAGTTATGTTATACATTCTCCGACTAAGCGTCGTCTCTCTTTTGGGGCATTAGCAGAAAAAGCTTCTCAAATCCCCGTTCCCGAAAACGTTACCCTCAAAACCCCCGATCGCTTTAAATTAATCGGTAAATCCATTAAACGCCTAGATACCCCTGACAAGGTTAGGGCCAAAGCCAGCTTCGGTATTGATGTGGAAATACCAGGAATGCTCAGTGCTGTCATTGCTCGCCCCCCTGTCTTTGGTAGTCGCCTCAAAAATCTGGACTCAGAAGCTGCGAAAAGCATCCCAGGGGTGAAATATGTCGTCCCCTTAGAAGTGGGGGGCGTTGCTGTGGTAGCCGAACATTTCTGGGCCGCAAAAAAAGGACGCGACGCACTAAAAATAGAATGGAGTAATACTGCCAACGACTCCCTTTCCTCGGAAAGTTTACGCCAAAAATACGCTCAACTGGCGAAAAAACCTGGACTAATTGCCCGCAAAGTCGGTCAAGTCAAAGAAGCCTTAAGTGAATCAAAGCAACGATTAGAAGCAGTTTACGAAACTCCCTACTTAGCCCATGCTCCCATGGAACCCCTTAACTGTATTGCCGATGTGCGGGCCGACAGTTGCGAAATTTGGACCGGGACACAGATGCAAACCACTGATCAACAGGCAGCTTGTGCGATTACCGGACTCAAACCAGAACAGGTTAAGATTCATACCACCTTATTAGGCGGCAGTTTTGGACGACGAGCCAATCCTCATGGGGATTTCGTCAAAGAAGCCGTACATCTCTCCAAAGCCATTAGTCAACCGGTAAAAGTCCTTTGGACCAGAGAAGACGATATTAAAGGGGGATATTATCGCCCCATGCACTACAGTAAAATCAGTGCCGGACTCGACGAAAACGGTAACGTTAACGCCTGGTGTCATCGTCTCATTGGGGAGTCAATTGTCGAAGGTACTATATTTGAAGCAGCCCTATTCCATGAAGGCATCGACCACTTATCGATAGAAGGGGCGGCTGATCACCCTTACGCCATTCCGAATCAACTGGTAGATCATCATGCGGTCAAGAATAATATACCCGTATTATGGTGGCGTTCTGTAGGTCATAGTTTTACCTCTTTTGTGGTGGAATCCTTCCTCGATGAATTAGCCCACCTCGCTCAACGAGATCCTGTCGAATTTCGTCTGGCAATGTTAGAGGAATACCCCAGACACCAAGCCACCCTAAAATTGGCCGCTCAACAAGCAGGATGGGGAAAGCAGACAAGCAATGGTATTTACCAAGGTGTTGCCTTACATAAATCCTTTGGTAGTATTGTGGCTCAAATTGCAGAAGTTTCTCTCAATGATCAAGGCAAACCCCATCTTGAGCGAGTGGTATGTGCTGTTGATTGTGGTTTAGTGTTAAATCCGTCTACAGTTCGCGATCAGGTTCAATCAGGCATCGTTTACGGCTTATCAGCCGCACTATATGGGCAAATTACCTTCCAACAAGGGCGGGTACAACAGAACAATTTCCATGACTATCAGGTATTGCGCATGAATGAAATGCCCAAAATCGAGGTCTATCTGGTCAACAGTGGGGAAACTCAACCCTACGGAGTTGGGGAAATTTCCACCCCACCCATTGCCCCTGCCCTTTGTAACGCTATCTTTGCAGCCACAGGGGAACGAGTGCGTCAACTGCCCATCCGTCTCTAACGGTAACTTTTTTCCATTTTCATCTGAGGACTTAACAACTATGACAACAACAGCAACGGCAGCAGTAGCCAACGAACCCCAAGGAAAATTTGATTTTGAGACCGTTGAATTAGATGATTTGCGCCCTGATGAGGTGTTAGTTCGTAATGAAGCCAGTGGCATGTGTCATACAGATTTTGTTGGCCAAAAAACGATGCCTTTACCCGCCGTTTTAGGCCACGAAGGAGCCGGCGTGGTTGAAGCCATTGGCTCAGGAATTAGTTCGGTTAAACCTGGAGATCGTGTCATCGTTTCCTATCCCTCTTGTGGTTACTGTAATGGCTGTTTAAGTGGGCGTCCTTATTTTTGTGACGATCATCTGACGTTGGGATTCAGTGGCACTCGTTTAGATGGAAGCCATACCATTAAGCTTAAGGGTTCAAAAATTTCCGGTGCTTTTTTCCAACAATCGTCTTTCGCAACTCATTCAGTCACGGTTGAACGTAATTTGGTTCCGGTTACGAAGGATCATGCGGCCGAGATGTTAGCGGCCATTCCCTGTGGCGTTCAAACTGGGGCAGGATCAATTCTCAATACCTTTAAAGTGCTTCCTAAAGAGAGTTTGGCAGTATTTGGGGCTGGTGCAGTGGGGCTCAGCGCAGTCATGGCGGGTAAGCTAAGTGGAGCCTATCCTTTAATTGCCGTGGACATTGTCGAGGAACGGTTAAATCTGGCCCTGGAATTAGGCGCAACTCATGTTTTCAATGCCAAAGACGGTAATGTAGCCGAGCGTATCAAAGACATAGCCCCTCAGGGGATAGATTATACCCTAGAAACTTCGGGCAACGAACACGCACTTAATGATGCGATCGCCTGTCTGGCTACAGGGGGAGAATGTGGGATGGTGATTGCTCCCCATTTGGGAGAAAAATATCCTTTTTCTCCCTCGGCAATCTTCCAACGGGCTGCCAATCTACGGGGCATCATTCAGGGCTCTTCTGTCCCCAAAACCTTTTTACCATTACTGCTCAATCTCAATCGTCAAGGGCGTTTCCCCTATGAACGTTTGATCCAGGTTTACGATTTTCAGGACATTAACCAGGCGGTTATAGACACCAAGTCTGGTAAGGCGATTAAACCGGTGTTAAAAATGGATGTTTAATTTTCAACCCCGGTTTGAGTCTAGGTAAATGATTTTTTCGACATGATCTGCTGATTTTTCCCGAAAAAAGGGTTTAAAGCCTCTCTTTCAAGGGGAGAAACAGCGATCGAGGGATGGCGAGGCCTCCTCGCCATATCCAATGGACCAAGAGAAGGGAAAAATGCCTTGTTTCAAGCCTCTAACTTGAGGAGTCCGTAATTCTAAATTATAAATTCTAAATTCTGATTGAC
>JASJEA010000276.1 GCA_030064935.1 Crocosphaera sp.
CGCACGTTAATATATTGGTCGGGCTTTATCCGCACGCTAAAACCTTGGGGGTACTCACCTACGGTTCGATGCGTCCCCCTCGTTTATAGCGTGGGACTTAGCCCGACATCCCAGTTAATCGTTTTTCTCCTTTTCTTAAAAATTTAGGATTATCAACTTTATTTCCATATTGATCTGTATAGAAAGAGCTTAATCCTACGTCTAACCCTAGAGACATTCCTGATGGTTTTACTTCTTCTCTGACATCAAGAGAAAAGACAAACTGGCAGTAGTAACCGTCAGCACGTCGAATTAGACGAACTCGCTTAAGCTCTGATTCTTGAAAATAAGCTAAATCCCAGGAACCCTTTAACTTAAGAACTCCTATTTCATTTTTATCACTGAATCTGATGGTCTTAGGATTAAGAATTTTCCAGCCAGTAGTTTTATATTCCACCGAACGAGAAAACTTCTTGAATTTAGGATATCCTTTCTTTCCTGGAACATTCTTTTTACAGTTTTCAAAGAAACGAGATATTGCTGACCATGCACGTTCAGCACTTGACTGTCTTGCTTGTGAATTCAATTTGTTAGCAAAGGTAAACTGATTGGATAGAATACGACAATAGCGATTCAAATCATATTTATCTACCCCTGGATTATCCATCCAATATCTTAAACATTTGTTCTGGATGAATTGCGCAGTACGAATCCCTTCGTCTATAGCTCTATACTGCTCAGTTTTGCCCTTTACTTTAAACTCTATGACAAACATTTAGGCTGTGCTACATAGTCTAAACTTAGTGTAACATATATCTAGAAAAGCCGTCCTTTTAGGACGGGGTTTTAAACCCAAAATTTTCGATAAACTAACCAAAAATTTAATTTAAGATCCTGCTGCAGAAAATTTAGTAGGGGAAAATCACCTCACTCCTACTGTGTAATTGAAAATTCACACTTGTTCCCTAACTATTCTTCTTACTTATAATCATTTTGGAGATATTTTGCATGAGGACAGGGCAAGAGAAGCTAACCCAATTCAAAACTGTCAGTGAATTTTTCGACGAGGCGTTGAAGTTAAAAGAGAATAATCTTGTCAAAACGATTGTCGAGGCGATAAAAGAAGCAACCCCCTGGTTTCAAGATGTGGTGAATAATGCTTCTTGGGTGAAAGATGTTACCGAAGCTGCGGAAGGGACTGTACCGTTGCTGCCGTTTTTCTTGAAGTATGCTCAGTTGTTACTGCGGGAACGAGAGCCAGAGAAACAAGGGTATAATGCTTGTACCTTAGCTTATAATCGGGCGGTGGAGGAAGTTTTTGCCAATCAAAGGGGCAAGCTCCAGCAGATTGAGGTCCGTCCTCATGACAAAATACTGAGTAATAAAAATCCTGAAGATATTGACATGAGTGAGTTTAAGTTAAAGAATGCCCTCTCTCATGAGTTTATTGATTATGCTGATGACGTTTTTCGTCAATTTGCTAAGATTATTGGACTCGATAATAATCTAACCAACCAGTTATTAAACAGTATTCATCAATCTTTTCTGATACATTTACGCTCCCTGTTGGTTAATCTCTATACAGAGAAAGAGTTTGCTGCTTTTAGAAATTTAACATTTCTTGATAATAGTCAAATTGAACTGCAGAAAATTTTAGATCGGCATTTATTTTATCAATCTTGGTTATTTAATGAAAAGAAAGTTTTTCAGTCAGAACCTTTTGCGTTAAGTGATATTTATCTTAATATTGAATGTGGAGTTTTAAAATATTCAGAAATCAAGAAGCCAAAAAAAGAACCATTCGATAATTTAATTAATAACCAAAATCATAATCAAGATAGTGAGAAACCAAAAGATCCTTTCTCAGAAAAAGATAGTAACCGCGTCGATTTATTGACAACAGTTTTAGAATATATCGGAGATTCTGATTTTAATGAACCTATTATCATTCAAGGAATTGCCGGGTCAGGAAAGTCATCCTTTACCCTTAAATTAGTTGACGAACTAAAAAAATTAGGCTGTCGTCCCATTCGTATTTTATTGAAAGATTTAAACCTCGAAGATAACTTAGAAGATGCGATTCCTAAAGCTCTTCAATTTGGAGAAAGAAACTTTGACAAATCCAATTGGAAACCAACCTTTAACCCTAAATGGTTCTCTGACTTAGTGAGTTCTAAAAGTTCAGAAAAAATTGAGTTAGATACCCCGAAAAAAACTCAAATTTCCCCCTACGTTTTTATTTTTGATGGTTGGGATGAAATTAGTACCGCAGCTAATGAAGGCTTTAGAGATAGTATAGATCAACTATTAGGGGAGATGAGAAAGATTTTAATAAAAGATCGAGATGGGTATCCTCCCATGCGAGTGATTGTTACCGGTCGTCCAACGGTTGATGTAACTAATACTAAACTGCTGACAAATGATACTCCTATTTTGACGATTAGACCCTTAAAACCAAAACAATTAACAACTTATATTAACGAATTCCAAAAAGCTCGTCAAGTTCAACCTTTGTTTGTGATTAATCTTCCAAGGCAATCATTAGTAACTGAATCTCAACCTATTGTAAATATCATTAATCAAAGTATAGATCCTGAGTTTAAAAAGATTATTTTAGAGACTTATGAAGAAGCATTTAAGGAATTAATAGCCGACCATGACCAGGATAATGTTTCAGAATTGAAGGGAAGTTTAGCTGTTTTAGGATTACCATTACTGGCTTATTTAACCCTCAGATTAATGTTTGAAATTCAATCAAAAGAAGACTTAGAAAAATTGATTAAAAATCCGACTAATTTATATCGACAATTGATTGATAAAACTTGTGAAGGGTCAGGAAAAGCTGTCCCAGAGCTTGAAGAAGAAAAGCATTTTCAACTATCTGGTAACAATTTAAGAGGGTTATTATGGAAGACCGCTCAAAGTATTACTGATTTAGGGAAAGAATCGATTTCCCGTGAAGAATTAAGGTCACGATTATTTCCTGAACCCGACGACGAAGAGGAGCAATTAGAAGAAATAATTGAACAAGCTACTTCTATTAATTACGATGCTAGAATATTTAGCTTTCGGGAAAAAGATTGGACAGTTAGCATAAAGCTATTAAATAGTCGCCAACGAATTAAGTTGTTAATTGGTAATTACCAAGTCGGTTTACTAAAGGGTAAAGACCCAAAAGCAGCTACTTTAGTTAAACGCAAAAATGGTGATTATTACATTCATATAACATTAGATGAACCGACAGAGCCTGAGACTAAAACTGATAAAGTATTAGGTTGTGATTTAGGTCGTACCGATATTTGCACAACATCAGACGGAGAATCATGGTCAGGAAAACAGATTACGGATAAACGCAATCATTATGCACTCTTGAGAGCAGTTATTCAGAAAAAATCCTCGAAAGGCACTAGGAGTTCACGGCGTAGATGTCGGGAACTCTTGAAACGGTTGTCGGGGAAGGAAAAGCGTTTTCAGAAGCATATTAATCACGGAATATCACGCCAGTTAGTTAATAATGCCGTAACTAACAAACAAGCCATTTCTCTTGAAGATTTGACAGGTATTAGAGAGCGCACTAACAAGAAACCTAGAAGTAGAAAAGATAAACGACTAGGCAATAATTGGGCGTTTTACCAATTAAGACAATTCTTGACTTATAAGTGTGTTCTGGCAGGAGTAAAACTAATATTAGTAAATCCTGCATGGACATCACAAACTTGTCATAAGTGTCATGTAATTGGGAACAGAAAGGGTAAGAAATTTACCTGTAATAACTGTGGCAATAAATGCGATGCAGACTACAATGGCGCACAAAATATAAAAGCATTGGGGGCGATTATAAACCGCCCTGGAGGTTCAGGCTTATCTTGTAAGCTAAACGCTGAAACTACATATATTCAGCTTAACTTATTCGATGGTCTCGGGCTACTGAAAACCCCAGGTTCAGCGTAGCAACCTGGGGTAGTTTATGATTGACATACTCCCGTCGACGGAGTCGAGGGACTCTAACACCTCACGATGCTAGTTTTCTGCTTCTTCCTGTGCCAACTAGAGTATTGTGACCAATACTCCCCGTCGCTTCGAGTCCACAGACATTTTTGGGTCGGAACGCCTCTGAGGTTTCCTCAGAGGACGCAAGCCGACCCGCTACGCCATGCTAAGAGCGCATTTAATCCACGATTTCTCACTTCCTGACTAGCTGCAACATCCCTTGTGGTTGTATATCCACACTCAGTAGATGGAAAAGTTTTTATTCAACAGCGATCGCTTAATGAAAAAAGGCAATTTTACTCAATACACAAGTTCTATTCAAGGAAAATTGATAAGATTTGCTTATGTTTTTTTCAGAACAAACGAGAAGAACAAACGAGAAGAACAAAAAAGTCATAAAAAAGTTAGAATATTAGATAACAAAGTTGGTTCATAGTAAAAATTTTATTGCTGTTGTTCGATGCTTAAAAGCTTTAAATATTGCTTTTATTATGCCAGCCATTAGACGGGGGAAACAAGGGGAAATCAAACAGTTTCTCCAAGGAAAGAAGAGTTATAAAAAAACTTATACTATGAAGAAAAGTGCTGAAAATCATGTTACTTTCGAACTATGGATAATTGTTAAATATAGAAAAGGTAAAATAAACAAATATGGGCTTGAGTATTTAGTTTATGTCGTTGATCAAGCTGATGTCAGATTAAATTATATTCGGACTGATTATCGAAAACGTTTTGGCATTGAAAGTAGCTAGAGAATCAAAAATATCTGTCGGATAAAAACCACTAATAAAAAGCCATTTATTCGGCTACTCTTACTAGGAATTTACTTTCTTATTGTTAATATTTGGGTCGATTTATTATGGCGAAAAGTTAGTTTTCCAAGACGTGGAGGTAGATTGATTTATCGAGAAATCTTTACTTTTAAGCAGATGTTGTCTTTTCTTAAACAGTCCGTTGATAAATTATACCATGTTGTTGTTTAATATCCTTAGCTGATGTATTCATATTATTTGCTACTTCATCCCACAACTTTTTATCAGAAATTAACCGAATAGCATCGGCAATTTTATCAAGTTGCTGAAAACTTTGATATCCTAAAATTTCTCTAATTTCATTTTCTAACCAAGCTGTGTTATTAAGTCTGTTGATAATACTGTTAGATATAATAGGTAATAAATCAGAAATTGTATTAGAATTTTCTAATAATTCAGATCCATAATTTGATTGAATTTCAGTTTCTAAGCAACTGGAAATATTTAATGCTATTTGTCTGTCTTGACGCGCTCCTCCTAAAGACACCTTAAACCGAGAAAATGCTGATTTAGAAGTATTTGCAGATACAGCAGGTTCAGCACGTTGTCCTCGATAAATTTCTAACATTCCTAACGTAACAACTTCATGAATATAGTAATCTAAGGCACTTATAGTTAAGACTAAAGCTGCTCTTAATATATCTGATAAATCGAGTACAGGTGTTGATTGAACGTTAATAGAATTATGCAACGCAATGAGATCCCTAACCCTCTTGATACTAATTCTAAATTGATCAATTGCTGACTGCATAAGCTGATGTTAAACTAATTACTTTATCTGCTAAATCTGAAAATGTGTCTTTTCATTAATAAGTTTTGATTGATCGCTCCTAAGCTAGGACTCATATCAATTAAAATATAGTCAGCATTAAATTTACTAGCTTTTTTATCTAATAAATATGTAATAGCACCCGGTAAATTCTTAAGAGCTTGTATTGAACCACTCAATTCTTGTGCTATTCCTAACGTTACTTCATATTCAGCAAATCCCACATTGCCAGGTAATAAAAATAACCTTTCTTGCTCACCTATGGGAATACAATCTACTGGTTCAATAGCTCTAGGTTGGGATTCAAATGCAGCAGTTAAACCTGTCTTAATATTTGACCTTGTGTTATAAATTTCTTCAATTCTATCTTCATCCTCTTCTGTTGCTTTTTTTAAGGCCATTCCTGTTAGATTACACTGAGGATCAGTATCAACTAAAATAACTCTATATCCTTTAGTTGCCAGCATCCAACCTAAATTAAAGGTTGTGGTTGTTTTACTGACTCCACCTTTATGATTAAATAAAGCAATTTTCTTTACCATTCTACTCTCCTATTTTTTAGATTATATCAAAACTCATAATCATTACTTCTGTTGTCAGCATCCCAATTCATTTTACTTTACACTCAATTATTTGATTTATTTTAATATTTTTCTTACATTTGATTGATAACCCTAATCTAAGATAGTTTATAATAGATTGACTTAAGGCAAATATCAAAATTCTTTTATCAATGTCCAGTTATTCGGAATCTAACCCTAATTCTAATATTGCTACCAGTAAATCACCTCATACTGATTATCGTCCCCTTGAGGTTAAAAAATTAACCCCAATGTATCAACATTATGTCACTGTTAAACAACAGTATCCTAATGCTTTATTACTGTACAGAGTGGGGGATTTTTTTGAATGTTTTTTCCAAGATGCTGTTACCATTTCTCAAGAATTAGAGTTAATGTTAACCAGTAAAGAAGGGGGGAGAGAAATAGGTAGAGTTGCCATGACTGGGGTTCCTCATCATGCTTTAGATCGTTATAGTCGTTTATTAGTAGAAAAGGGCTATGCTGTGGCCATTTGTGATCAAGTAGAAGACTCAGCACAAGCAGCAGCCCAAGGGCGAATGGTGGAGCGAAAAATAACCAAACTTTTGACCCCAGGAACCCTTACAGATGAGGAAATGTTATCAGCTAAACGGAATAATTATTTAGCTGCAGTTGTTATTGCGGGGGAACATTGGGGACTTGCTTATGCTGATATTTCAACAGGGGAATTTTTTACTACTCAATCGAAAGAATTAGCTAATCTTAATTTAGAGTTATTGAGGCTACAACCAGCAGAAATTTTAATACCCACTAATGCTCCTGATATTAATAGTTTATTACGCCCTGGAGAGAAGTCTGAATATTTAGCAGAGGTGTTACCAGACTGTTTTTGTTATTCCCTGCGATCGCAAACTCCTTTTACGTTAAATGAGGCCAAAAGTAAGCTCTTAATTAATTTTAGTGTTCGCTCGTTAGAGGGGTTTGGTTGTGAACATTTACCCCTAGCTATTAGAGCGGCTGGTGGTTTATTAGAATATATAGAAGATACCCAAAAAGCAAATCAAGTACCTTTACAACTTCTACGCACTTATAATCAAGTTGATTTCCTTCTCTTAGATTATCAAACCCGTCGCAATTTAGAGATAACGCAAACCGTCAGAGATGGAAGTTTTCATGGTTCTTTATTATGGGCTTTAGATCGCACCTGTACAGCAATGGGAGGTCGTGCATTACGCCGTTGGTTATTAGAACCATTATTGAGTATCAAAGGAATTATTGCAAGACAAAAGACCATAGAAGAGTTAATTGATAATCCGACTTTACGACAAGAAATCAGACAATTATTACGTAGTATTTATGATTTAGAGCGCATCAGTGGAAGAGTAGGTGCGGGAACAGCTAATGCCAGAGATTTATTATCATTAGCTGAGTCATTAATCAAGTTAAAAGAGTTAGCTGAATTAGCTTCTCAAGGTCAATCTCCTTATTTAAAAGCTTTACAAAATATCCCTCCAGAACTAGAAAAATTAGGTCAATATGTTATCGATCATTTAGTAGAATCTCCTCCATTACATCTAAAAGATGGCGGTGTCATTCGCACCGGAATTAATAGTGATTTAGATATGATGCGCAAAGGCTTAGATGATGATCGTCAGTGGTTAGCAAATTTAGAAATTACAGAAAGAGAAAGAACAGGGGTTTCTAACTTAAAAGTTGGCTATAATAAGACCTTTGGCTATTACTTAAGTTTGCCTCGTAGTAAAGCGGAACAAGCTCCCGATAATTATGTTAGAAAACAGACTTTAACCAATGAAGAACGTTATATTACCCCTGAGTTAAAAGAGAGAGAAACCCGCATTTTAACAGCACAAGATGACCTCAATAAATTAGAGTATGAATTATTTGTTGAACTGCGCCTAAAAGTAGCAGAAAAAGCCCAAGAAATTCGTAAAATTGCTAAAGCAGTAGCGGCCATTGATGTTTTATCAGGATTTGCAGAAATTGCTGTTTTTCAAGGCTATTGTTGTCCTGAAATATTGGACAGTCGGGTAATTGAAATTATTGACGGTAGACATCCCGTTGTGGAACAATCTTTAGGTGCCGGTTTATTTGTGCCAAATTCAACTTATATGGGTGCGCGTCAAGGAGAAACTAGCCCAGATTTAGTTATTTTAACCGGTCCCAATGCCAGTGGAAAAAGCTGTTATTTAAGACAAGTTGGACTAATTCAATTAATGGCACAAACCGGTAGTTTTGTCCCTGCTACATCAGCAAAATTAGGCATTAGCGATCGCATTTTTACCCGTGTTGGAGCGGTGGATGATTTAGCAACGGGACAATCAACTTTTATGGTAGAAATGAACGAAACAGCCAATATTTTAAATCATGCTAC
>JASJEA010000073.1 GCA_030064935.1 Crocosphaera sp.
ATTGGTCGGGATTCATCTCATCACTAAGCCTCCGGCGGTACTCAGCTATGCTTCGATGGGTCCGCCTTAGCTATAGTGAGAGACTTCTCCCGACATTAAGTTAAAAAAAATGAAGAATTGAGAATTTAGCATCTTTCGATACTGCTCTACTAAGTGCGAGGCTGACTTACAAATTGCACAATTGGACATTGGAGGATCGGCACTTATCCTTTGAGATGGGAGTATGCTTGATGACGTTTTTTACCTCGAACTCAGGTTAAAATAAGGGGTAAAGGCTATCGGGATCAAGCAATTAGATTTGCCTGTATCACACTTTTAAAGCGGGGAGTGTCAATGAGCTAATCTCAACACTAAACGTTGAATACCACATAGTGAGACATAGCTGGGCACAAACTTCAAGGCACTTACCAATCCTTGGCCATCTTAAATCCTAATTGGTTAGGGGCTTGCACAAAGCACATCGGAGCTTGTGTTTTGGGGGGAACTCCTACAAGTTTTCTGGTTCTTGGGATTATATCCATTTAAAAACCAACACTTTGTAAATCCGTCTGATCAAGACGGGGTTAGAAACCCATTTTTTTAGATGAACAACTTGCCTCAAACTACGCAACGTCGGCTTCAAAAAATTCCCCAGGTTCCCAGTGTTTGGGAAGGCGATCGCCGTTCTGTAGCTGGACTGAGAGGCAGAGTGGCGGGGAACCCTGAACAAGAAGAGTGTATTATTTGGGTCGATGGTTCCCAAGGGATGGTCAGGGCTATGGATGTTGTTTCTGAGGATGTGGGGCCAGAAGCGGTGGTAAGAACCTTACTCCGTGCAATGGAAACGCCCCATAGTCCCGCTCAGCCAGCGCGACCTCAAAAAATTGTTGTACGTAACCGAGAATTACAGTTTTTTTTGAGGGGAGCCTTACAGAGTTTGGATATTACCATTGATTATGTCCCAGATTTACCCTTAATTGACCAACTTTTCCGTAGCTTTGAAGCGGTGGAAGAGAGTCGTCCTCCAGCTTTGCCTGGGCATTATGAGGGCTTATTAATGGCAACGGCTCAAGAGGTTGCCAAAACTGCTCCTTGGGATATTTTGGCTGATTATGACATTATCTCTGTTGAATTTAATCGTTGGGGCATCGATACCGTATATGTATGTGTGATGGGGATGGCTGGTGAAGAATATGGACTGATCCTTTATCGTTCCTTGGAGTCCCTCAAAAAGTTCCGTGAGGCCGCACTTCAAGAAAAATCCACTCATCAGCTTGAACAGGCTTTTCTGGCACAAGATTGTTGGTTTTTGAATTTTGAATTTGCTGAGGACATAGAGGAGGAATTGGAAGATGATGATTTTGATTTTGATGAAGATCATCAGGGAGAGTTGACCTTACCCCGATATGGAAGTATTCATCCCTACGAAGGTATTCGCCCCTTTCTCGATGAAGAAGAAGCGAAAATTGTTTACTACACCATCCAAGGGTTTTTACGGTTTGTTAAGCGCAATGAAGATTCCCTCAGTGAAGAGATGATCGATAAAATCTCTAAATATCATCGCTTTACGGATATCTCAGAGGAAGGTGAACCTAAAATCATTAACCTCAAAGTTTCTACTCTTCCAGAACTGAGTGCAGAATTATTGGCAGGACTAGAAGCGGAGCAGGATGAAGAAGATAGGGTTAAATTTCCCCTGGGAGATGATCTTATTCCTGATAATGCTTTCTTAAGTCTCGGCATGATTCCCTGGAGTACCCTCGAACAATTACAACATAATCCTAAAACCTATTATCCTTCTCAAGAGGCAACCCCTCAAGGGGAAGGAATGCCCGTGGTTTTGGTGCAAACCTCCCGTCCGAAAGCAAAACAGATGATTGAAATCCTACAAGAAGCTGGAAACCTTCAAGGGGTCTGTTTTAACCCAGGAGAAGACCCTTGGGAAGAGTTAATGTATGATTTGGGCATTTTGCAGACGGGAGATAACTCCCTATTCATTTTCGGGGAGTTTATGCAAGATGATCCAGAGCATCAAGAGGCACGGGATAAGTGGGATCAGCGTTGTCAACAAACAGGGGGATACTGCGGTTTAATTGTGGCTATGGGGGTTACAGGAAGCTCTAGGGGCAATCCAACTCTCAAGGATATGTTAGCTGTCTTTGAAGCCCAATACCTCGACCCAAAAGCCCTGGCAATGGGTATGTTACGTTTAATGCCTGACTCCGATTTTGAGTAATGATTTGAAGAATTGGAAGAGATTAGATGATACAATAAAAAGTTTGTTATAATAGTTTTGGTAATATCGACTATAATTATTGGAGTAAGCCCACCCAACTGTGTTCACTACTGTCAAGCCCAAATCATACCCAATTCCGAATCCACTGCCTCACGATTTATTTAAAGCGATTAATGAACTTAAGCGGGATTTAAAAGCCGTTATATTGGCACATTATTATCAAGATCCTGATATTCAAGATATTGCTGACTTTATCGGCGATTCCCTAGCCCTTTCTCAACAAGCGGCTAAAACAGAAAAAGAGGTGATTGTTTTTGCCGGGGTTCACTTTATGGCCGAAACGGCTAAAATATTGAATCCTGATAAGTTAGTTTTGTTACCTGATTTAGGGGCAGGATGTTCTTTAGCGGATAGTTGTCCCCCCCAAGAATTCGCCAAATTTAAGGCACAACACCCCGATGCGATTGTAGTATCATACATTAATTGTAGTGCCGAAATCAAGGGGATGAGTGACATTATTTGCACCAGTTCTAATGCGGTGAAAATTGTTAATCAATTACCCCAGGAGCGCCCGATTATTTTTGCCCCTGATCGCAATTTAGGACGGTATGTTGCTCAGGAAACAGGAAGAGAATTAATTTTATGGCAAGGAAGTTGTATTGTCCATGAAACCTTTTCTGAGAAGAAGATTGTTCAGTTAAAAATTGAACATCCTTTAGCGGAAGTTATTGCTCATCCTGAGTGTGAAGAAACTGTGTTACGTCATGCCAGTTATATTGGTTCGACCACGGCTTTATTAAAGTATGCTCAACAAAGCGATCGCCAGACGTTTATTGTAGCAACGGAACCAGGAATCATTCATCAAATGGAAAAAGGGGCCCCTCAGAAGCGTTTTATTGCTGCTCCTGCCATGAACGATTGTAATTGTAATGAATGTCCTTATATGCGTTTGAATACCTTGGAAAAATTGTATTTAGCGATGAAGTCGAGACAACCAGAAATTATGATGGACGAATCCCTTCGTCAGGCTGCTTTAAAACCCATTCAAAGAATGTTAGAAATGTCAGTTTGAATTGAGGATTAAGAATTGAGAATGTAGAATTAAATTTGATTCTGCATTCTTAATCTGAATAAGCAGTTGCCGTTACAATTATAGAGACAGATTAAATAGTTGATTGTGGTTTCCATTCAGTAAACGAGCAAATTTCAAAAATAATTTAAAATAAATTTTTCTTAAACTCATACAATAATAGACTAATTAAACCAAAATGTTTGTAGTATTTAAAAAAAATTATGAATTTAAAACCCGAAGAAAATAACAATTATCAGTGGCGATATAATCCAGGTTTTTTAAAAGAAAGTGGATCCAATTTAGAATCAACATTAATTTTATTTGGCCGTTTTTTAGCCGATCGCAGTTCCGAAGATCCCTTACCCGAAAAAACTTTATTTACGGCTCAAGGAAGCTTTGAATGGGGACAAGAATCTCCATTAGAAAAAGTAATTAATTCGCCAAAAGATTGGGAGTTTTTACTAAAAAATCCCCGTTTATTTCGCCAGGCTTTATTTATTATTGAACCTTGGGAACACGTGGGTATTAATGAACTCAATGAAACAGTACGCGCCTCCAAAAATGTTGCCTTTATTGCTCAAAAAATAGCCGATTGTGACTCAATTTTATTACCTGTTTGGCACACAGGAACCCTAGAGCTCGACTCAGTAATACCCATTCTTTCCGGAAGTATGGCCGTCATCGTCGAGGGCGGAAACGCTTCGGCTCACAATGCCAGTGAGTGGACTCATCCCAACTGCTCAAGGGATGACATACTGCGCTTAGTTGAGAAACTGATCCTATCACGCTCTCACCAGAGCGCACCGGTAATTATGATTTGTGTCGGTCATCAACTAGCGGCTGAAGCTCATACCAGCCTGCTCAAACAAGTTACTGAAGAGGTGCTAAACACAGAAGTGCTTGCCAGAGACAAAGAAGAAGAGGCATTGATTTCCCTGAAGACAGTTTGCCAAAAAATTCGTTCTGTTGGTGAGACACTTCAAATTGAAAAGCGAGATGGTAGAATCGTTGCCAATGGTTGGCATGATAGCAATTTTTCAGTAGTGCTCAATGAAGATAAGGAAATTGGAGAACGTCATTTATTACCCTATAAAACCCCCAATGCTAGACGCTCAAAAATTCCGATTGAATTGCTTGAAGCTCATAAAGTTATGGCTGATGAATATGAAGGTGTAATCGATCGCATGATTTTAGAACATGGAAGGGATGTGGCAATTTCTATGTTTCACTATGACGAAGTTAATGAAGAAGCAATTCTGTTTGCCAATTGGGCTTACATAGCCTTATATAATGCTATTGTTCCTCATCGATATGTCATCGCCAGCAGCCATCTTTCTTGGTTATTAAAATTACCCTATTCAGTAGAAATTTTAGCCTCAACTGAAGCTAATGGGGAAATTTTAACTGAATGCTCTTGTACTTGTATTAACTATAAAGATTTTGAAACTAAAAAAATTCGTCGTTCTTTTACTTGTCAGTTTCACCCAGAACTTTTGAATGATTTAAGAGAAATTGGCCAACGTCCCGAACCTTCTTATGCTGAACTTAAACAAAGTGATGGTATTCGATTGTTAATTAGATTACTTTATGAAGGAATGCAGGAATAAATAAATTTTGAAGATTATTGTTTGATTAGTTGATATAGGTTGATCATGGGATACAATAAAAGTGAATATAGAGGATATTGACAAATCATGTTTAACTCAGTTAGAGAAACAAAATTCAAGCATTTATTTGAAATTTTAGATCGTAATCATGATGGGATTTTAACTAGAAATGATTTTGAGCAAGTTATCGATCAAATTACTACTATAAGAGAATGGAAAATGGGAACTTCGGAATACGAAGAACTTAATTTTTTTTGGATGGGTTTTTATGATAGGTTACGAGTTTGGGCAGATAGAAATGGCGATGGAAAAATCACCGAAGCTGAATGGTTATGGTATTTAGAACAAATGCTAGATCGTTTTGAAGCTCCCTATATTCAACGTGCTTTTATTAATATTAGTCTCAAAACAATGGATTTTTCTCAAGATAATCGGGTGAGTTTAGATGAATTTCAGAAATTCCATCAAATCTATAAAATTGACACAGAAGAAGCTTATGAGGCTTTTTTAGAATTAGACTTAAATAAAGATGGATATTTGACGAAAGATGAATTAACAACTTTAATGAATGAATTTTTTTATAGTGAAAACCCTCAATCTCCTGGTAATTGGTTTTGGGGAAATCCAGGTATGATGGAGCTTTAATTTAAGCCATCGCTCCTCGCCTTGTCCGTTAGCATCGAACTATAATCAGAACAAGAAGATGAAAAAGGCGATCGCTCGTCGTGACCGAAAAAAAGGGCTCCAAGCCTCCAACTTGAGGGGTTGGTAATTCGCGCATTCTACATTATAGACAATATTTATGGATTTCATCCCAAAAATCATCTTGCTATTAAGCAGACAATTCCTCTAAGCTTTTTAGAAATTTGAACCCAAGATAATCATTTTAGCCAAGCCAATGAACAAAAAAATAAATTTTTTTAGCTATTTTTAAGGTTGTTTTCAGGAAATATTGAGTTAATCAGAATTAACATTGAAATGAGAATGGGATTATTTTTAGTTTAAATCCTCTAATTTGTTGTGTTTTTTCTTCAAAGTTTATGAAAACATCTATCGCTAAAAAAGTCAGTCAATCCTCTATTTTCATTCATTTGAGTCGTTTGACCTACCATTATCGTTTTATCGTAATCGCAATTTGGGGGCTATTATTACTAATAAGTTTAGCAACTGCGCCCCATCTAGATAAAGTTCTCCAAGGTGTCATTACCACTTATGATGCTGGAGAAGCACTTCAAGCCGAACAATTATTACAAAAAGAGCTTTCAATTAATTCAGATTTTTTAACTTTAGTTTTTGAAAGTAGAGATGAGCGCCCTCTCTCTGAACATCAAACTGAAATCGAAAAACAACTATCCCAAATTCATAATTTATCGACTGTTAAGGATAAGACAATAGAGACTAAAAATCCTGAATATTTAAGCAAAGATGGAAACACTGGGTACAACACTATTGAATTAAACGTTAAAGGAACCGATGTCTATTCTGTTATCTCAGATATTCAAAAAATTCTCACCAATGATCAAAACAATAATTTAAAAACTTATTTAACAGGAAAGGAAGTTTTTGATTATGAAGATCACCGTATTAGTGAAAAGGACTTAGTTCGTGCTGAAGTCTTAGCCTTACCCTTAACACTGATTGCTTTGTTATTTGTCTTTGGTTCAGTGGTAGCTGCTACCTTACCAGTGGCGATGGCAATTATGACTGTTTCAATTAGTTCCGGTCTATTGTATCTATTAGCCCTACAGATGGAGATTTCCATCTTTGCCCTCAATTTAACCACCATGTTAGGACTAGGCATAGGGATCGATTTTACCCTTGTCATGGTGAGTCGTTTTCGAGAAGAATTAGGCAAGGGCTCTATCGAACAAGCTGTAATCCAAACAGTAGATACAGCAGGAAGGGCTGTCTTTTTCTCCGGGTTAACCACCTGTATTGGGTTAGTCTGCTTAGTGTTATTTCCCATTTCTCTTTTACAATCATTAGGAGTAGCTGGGGCTCTAGTGGTGTTTCTTTCCATCGCTGCTGCTTTAACCCTAGTCCCTGCTTTATTGTCGGTTTTAGGTCCCTCGATTAATCGTTGGTGTGTTATCAATCCTCGTCATGGGAGTCAAGGGTTTTGGGGGAGTTTTGCTCGTCGTGTGATTCGTCATAGCATTTTGGCCACAGTTCTCGTCTTAATGGTGGTAACAGTAATGATTTCGCCCTTTTTTGATGCTCGTTGGGGACTAGGGGGAATCAAAACCTTACCCAGTGATGTTGAGGCGCGACAAGGAGTTGAGGTGTTAGAAAAAGCTTTTGGGGTGGGAGAAACTGCTCCGATTTTAGTAGCGATTCGTTCGACTAACACTGATGCACCTATTTTATCAGAAGATAATATTGCCATTCTTTATAACTTAGTGAAAACATGGCAAAGCGATGCTCGCGTTGCAGAGGTAAGAAGTCTTTTTAATATTCGGCCGCAACTTGAGGTGAAAGATTATCAAAGAATTTATAAGAACCTAGAATTATTGCCTACCCCCTTGGCAGATAAAATCAAACAGTTTAGCAATGAGTCTACAACTGTGATTAGCATTAAGAGTAAGACAGATAGTAATGCACCGACTTCTTTTGAATTAGTCAAAGATTTGCAAAATGTTAATCATGAAGGGTTACAAATTCTTGTTGGTGGGCAAATTTCCCGTAGCCTAGATACGATTAATATTGTTATGAATCGCTTTCCCTTGGTTTTAGCAACAATGATGATTGTCACATTTATTGCCCTGACAATTCTTTTTCAATCAGTTATTTTGCCCATTAAAGCTATATTTTTGAATCTGATGTCTATTAGTGCTTCTTTTGGGGCATTAATTTTTGTTTTTCAACAGGGAAATTTCAAGAATTTGCTCAATTTTACTCCGGTTGGGTACATCGATATCCTATTACCCATAGTGATGTTTTGTATCCTGTTTGGTCTTTCAATGGATTATGAAGTTTTTCTATTGACACGAATGAAGGAAGCTTATGATAGAACCGGAAGTAATCATGACAGTATTGTAGAGGGCTTGGAAAAAACAGGAAGAATTATTACCAGTGCAGCTTTGTTAATGTTTATCGTTACAGGGGCATTTGCCTTTAGCGATCTAATTTTTATTAAAGCATTAGGTTTAGGAATCGCTATTTCAGTTGTACTTGATTCTACCTTGATTAGGGCTGTTCTCGTTCCAGCGAGTATGAAGCTAATGGGAAAATGGAATTGGTGGGCTCCTGAGTTTTTACGTCTTAAGCGCATTCAATGGCGATTGGATTAGTAGATATTTTCAGACGCAAAATTTAATCTCGGTATAGGCGGATTTTATAATCATTTCCTTGTGCTGAATTGATACGATATCCGCTTATTATCGTAGAGTAATATTCTTTTTACCCCTGCTCCCCCTGCCTTCTTAATATGATTATCTACCTTCTAAAACCGATTTGCCATCATAGGCTTCTTCTGTAAAAATATTGCTTCAGAATCCGAAGTTTTATTTGGGAATCAGCCTCCATGTTTTCTGCCTAAAAAAGGAATTTATTAGTGAGAAATATCTCCAAAATTCGCCTATAATAATCACAATTACTTATTTAAAAAATGGAAAATATACAACAATTTTCTAACCCAATTAATACAGAGAAAAATTCCCATTGGAACTTAAAAAAAACATTATTATCTGAGCAATATGATTGTTCTCAAGAAGAACAATTACCAAAGGAATCATTAACGGTAAAAGCCTATGAAAATTACTGTCGTCCAGAATTGATGCGCCTTCTCAAAACAGTGAACTTAGATGCGGTTTATGAACGTGGAGAAGGAGATTTTCTTTGGCAACGAAAAGGCAAACAACTGGTTAAAGTTTTAGATTTAGTAGGAGGATATGGAGCCAATCTCTTTGGACATCATCATCCAGAATTAGTAGCAAAAGCGCAACAGTTTTTTTTAAATCAGATGCCCTTTCTTGCCCAAGGTTCTTGTCGTTCAGGAGCCGCACAATTAGGGGAAAGATTAAGTCAATTAGTTGGAGATTATATAACAATTTTTACCAACTCAGGAGCAGAAACCATTGAAGCAGCCATAAGACATATCTATCTCGAACGAAAACGTCCGATTTTTTGGACGGTTAAAGGGTCTTTTCATGGGAAAACTTTGGGAGCAATTCAGTTAAGTGGGACTGAAAAAGGAGTCAATCAAACATTTGGGCTACAAGTTCGTTATCTCGACCCCTATAACCCTCATAGTTGGGCAACTATAAGCACAGAAGTTTCTCAAGTCGCTGCTATTTTTCTGGAACCCATTCAAGGGGAAGGTGGCATTAAGGAACATCCCCAGGCATTTATTGACTGGTTAGTAGCGATCGCTCAAGTTAATAATATTCCTGTAGTCAGTGATGAAATTCAAGCAGGAATGGGACGCACAGGAACCTTTTTAGCCTCTGAGTCTCTAGGAATCGAACCCGACTATATTTGTTTATCGAAAGCACTGGGAGGGGGTTTGGCAAAAATTGGAGCTTTGATGATTAAGCGAGATCGCTTTATTGCTGACTTTTCCATCAAACAAACTTCTACCTTCGCAGAAGATGATCTGAGTTGTTTAATTGCCCTCAAAGCATTAGAAATACTCGAACGAGATCACTTACCTGAACGTTGTGCTCAGGTTGGAGCCAACTTTTTAGAGGCTTTAGAAAGCTTAAAAACTCGTTTTCCTCAGCAAATTAAAGCAGTACGGGGTAAAGGGTTAATGATAGGAGTTGAACTCTATAACCAGTCAGAGTCCCTATCTAATGGGTTGCGAATGTTTTCTCAAAATGGATATTTTGGTTATCTAGCAGCCGCATACTTACTTCATGTTCATCAGATTCGGGTTATGCCAACCCTAAGTCAACCCCTCACTCTCAGAATTCAGCCATCTGCTTACATTAGTGAGTCAGAACTTAATCGATTTATAAAGGCACTAGCTTGTTTCTGTCAAGCCGTTCAAGAGTTAGATTTGGTTCATCTGACGGCTTTTCAAGTAGGATTGCCTTCCGGTAAAATCACTCCCTTAAAATTTCCCCTTTCTTTGAAGCAAGAAAAGCCCCGAACTCAGCGTCGCGTGGCTTTTCTGGGACATCTGATTCACTCTAAGCATGGGGTTTTGTGTGATGCTTCTTTAGCAGCATTAGAGCCTAAATTACTAGAAGCTTATTTAGCGAAAACTTCATCTGTGATGGGGCCAACTGTTCTTGATCGCGTTCATGTCTGTTCCCAAACAGGAGATGAGGTTCATTTAAGTTTTATAGGATTAAATTTAACCTCTCAACAAATTAAGCAGCAGTTGGAAAGAAGACAAACAGATTCGATTATGGACAAGATTGAGTCCGCAGTAATTATGGCCAAGGAACGAGGCTGTGAAGTTGTGGGCTTGGGGGGTTATACGTCTATTGTCTCTCGCAACTGTCGTCGTATAAAAACCCCTGATATTGGGTTAACCACTGGCAATGCTTTGACCGTTGGGATGGGAATTTTGGCACTTAAACAGGCAGCCCAACAACGGAATATTAGTTTATCTCAAGGGAATTTGGCTGTTGTAGGCGCAACGGGGAATATTGCTTCTACTTATACTCTTATGATGGCTCCCTACGTCAAAAAAATTGTTTTGATAGTTCGTTATCTTAATTCTCCTAAGTTGAAGGCTGTGATCGCTAAAATTAGGAAAATAGCACCGGATGTTGTCATTCAGACTACAGATAACTTCAATGATTTACGTTCTTGTTCCTTAATTGTCTCAGCCTCTAATGCTGCTCAATCGTTGATCTATGCAGAACATTTAGGACCGCAGCCCGTGGTTATTTGCGATCTTTCTGTTCCTGCGGATGTCCATTCCTCTGTTCATGATCAGCGACCTGATATTTTAGTCATTCAAGGGGGTATTGTCCGTCTTCCTTCTAATAAAGATTTTGTGATTAGTGGGATTCCCCTCCAAGCGGGTCATGCGTTTGCTTGTTTGAGTGAAACCTTACTCATGGGCCTTGAAGGGATTAAGTCTCATGGTTCCTATGGAATGATTACCCCTGAAAGAGTCAACTGGGCGTTATCGATGGCGCACAAACATGGGTTTACCTTAGGAGATTTTTACTGTAACCAAAAATATTAGTGTTAAAACAAGAGCCATTTCTTTTATGAGCTATTCATATAAACTTTATCATTCTATTCAAGAAGTCAACTTACAGGACTGGAAACACATTCTTGCTCAACATCAAAGAAAAGTGTTTATGGATGATCGTTTTTTATTAACGCTCGAAAAATCTATGAGCCAGTTTAGTAAGTTTTGGTATCTAATTTTTTACGATCAAGAAAAGATTCCTCAGGCTTGTTCTGTTGTGTCTACTTTTCTAACCGATCTAACAATTTTGAGCAACAAAAACGTCAAAAAATATCTATCTTTATTCCGAAAATTCCTGCCCAGTTTTTTTTCTACTAAAATTTTATTTTGTGGATTGCCAATTTCCTTAGGACAAAATAACTTAATCATGTCTCCAGAAGCAAATTCCGAAGATATTATTAAGTTGCTTGATGATTTTCTCAAAAAGTTGGCTACTCAAGAAAAAGCTAATGTGATTGTTTATAAAGAGTTTAATTCTTCTGAGTGTGAGCAGCTTGATATTTTATCAAACCGAGGTTATTCTCGTGCTTATAGTCTCCCAATGAATCATTTTAACCCTAATTTTGTTGACTTCAATGATTACTATCATAGCCTGAGAGCCAACTATCGTAAAGAAATTAGAAAATCAAGAAATAAATTTAAAAAGGCAGGATTTCATTTTATTGATGTGCAAGAATCTGAAAAAATTCTAGAGCTATACACATCAGAAGTTCATCAATTGTACAAAGCTATTGTCGATAAATCAAAAACTAAATTAGAAATTTTACCAATTACTTTCTTTCAGGAATTAGTGATCAACTTTCCTGAACAAGTTTGTTTGACCTTAGCTTATAATGACGGAGAAATAATTGGCTTTATGTTTTCTCTTTATGATGAAGCTATTTTCTACTGTTTATTTTGTGGATTAAATTTTAAGTTTAATGCCGAGTCCGATCTATATTTTAATTTAGCTTATAGAACTTTAGAAAAAGCTTTAACATTTGATTTATTAGATATTGAAGTTGGTCAAACAGCCGATGTTTTTAAAGCTAGATTAGGTTGTTATCAAAAACCCTTATATATATATGTAAAAGGAGTAGGCTTTGTTTTTTATTGGTTAGTCAGGCTGCTTTTCAAGTCTCTTTTTCCCATTCCATTACCAGTACCTTCATACAAAGTTTTTGTAAGCCCTTTGTCACCTGGTGAGGTCCAGAAAACAGATTTTTGTCCCTAAAATTTAGTCAAATATTCTGGATAATCCCTTCTGATTAAACGAGAAAAAACAGTTTTCAAATTAGTAAAAATCACCATAGGGGAGGTCCACTGGGAACTGGAGAAGACTGGAACTTGGGTTCGTTTTTGTTATTGTCTTTAACATCAGGTTTGGGAGCCGTTTTAGAAACAGGAGAACTTATGGTTTGGGGTTGAGATTTTAATTGATGACGAGACTTTAATTGCTGTATATTACTGGCAACATTATCAATTTCCAACTGAGTTTCTAACAATTTACTTTCAATTTGTGATTTTGCAATCACGTCATCATCAATAGCTGCTAAACTTTTTTTTATGTTCTCCCATTCATCTTTGGCTGCTATATAGTCTTCAATAGTCTTGGCCTTTTCAGTTTGTGTAACCGCTTTTTGAATGAGTTGGTCAATATTTTCAAATTGTTGTTTTTTCACCAATTGCTCATTAATTTTATCAATTTTATTGTCAATGGTATTGAGAGCTATTTCGGTTGATTCTTGTTGAGTTTGTAACCGAGAATGCAAGAATTTTTGAGAAGAAACTTTGCTTAACTTGTGTTGTATCTCCTGCCATTGTTCCCTAGCAATGTGATAATCTTCAAGGGTATTGGCACTTTGTAGAACTTGGGTTGCTGCTAAAGCAGACTGAGAGGCTTTTGTTAATTCTTTTTGGACTTTTTCTGCTTTAGAAAGGGTAGCATCTAGTTGAGCTAACTCTATTTGAAAGCGGTTGGCTGCCTGTTGAGAACGAGGATAAATAGACACATCTTTTGGTAAACCATTGAGTTGACTAATCACCTTTAATAAACCATAGCGGTATTCTCGAAGCTCCTCTAAGGTTCCTGCCTGTTTAATTTTTAAAATCGTTGCCTCTCCTTCATTAACAGCTTGCGTATAAAGGTTGCCAAAATCTTGCTCTCTAGCACAATTATTAAACAGTTGACATAAACCAGAAATATAAGAGGATTGAATAGTAAGAGTCACAGCCCCCAAAGTTAAAAAAGCGGCCGTAAAACCAACAGCAATGTAACCTAATTTAACCCTAGAAGATAATGATTTTTTTGTAGAGGTTTTAGGAGATGATAGTGAAGGTTGTGAATGAGATATTTGGGGGGACATCATGCCAGCCGACAAAAATTTTTCACAAATAAGAGAAGCTTGTTTTTCTACCTCAGTCTTGGGAGCTTGTAAACGGGGATGATATTGTAGTCGTTGACAACAAGTTTTTAACCAATGATGCCAAGAGCCTGCCATTTCAATCTTAATGGTTCCATCTAAATAACCACTGAGTAACCATTGATTATCAGGGCTAAATGCCAGACAAGTTACTTCTCCTTCTTGAGAAGGCTGAGGATAACTCAAAGCTTCTCCTGTAATCGTCCATAACCGTAAATTGCCATCTGCCCCCCCAGTGACAACTATTTGGCCATCCCGACTAAAACTAACCCCATTAATAGGTGCATCATGGCAACAGAAGTGAGTGGGTTGGCTGTGATTGTCAAGATCCCAATAATAGACATTTCCCTCCTCATTGCTAGTCAGCAAAGCAGTGCCTTGGTGAGTGATAGCCAGATGGGTTATTTTTCCTGGCTGTTGACCCAAGATTTTTCCTTTTTCTTGTCCTCGCCATTGCCAAATACATCCCACCGCATCGCTGGCCATCAAAGTTTGACCGTCTGGGGTAAATGCCACCGCAGTAATCTCTGCTCCTAGCGTCGCCTCATGGCATAAAGTACCTTGATTATCCCACCATTTTACTTTACCGTCCCGTCCCCCAGTGACAAAGCGATCGCCTGGGGGACTATAGACGATACAAGTAACATCTCCCTGATGTGCCTTTATTGCGTCACTGAGGGGTTTTCCTTGAGAACTCCAGAGACGAATACTTTCATCCCAACTCCCCGTAACCAAGCGATCGCCGTGGGGGCTATAGGCGATACAAGTTATATCTCCCTGATGTGCCTTGATGGTAGCACTGAGGGGTTTCCCCTGAAAACTCCAGAAACGAATAGAGCCATTACCTGCATTACTAACCCAACTTTGACCATCTGGATTGGTTTCTATGGTCCAAACGGAACAGGATTCACTTTCAGTGGCTTTGATCAAGGTTTGACCCCGAAGATCCCAAAATCTCACCGTTTGATCGCTACTGGCACTAATGAGGGTTTGACCATCTGGGGTAAACCCCAAGTCTCGAACTGCTCCTTGATGACCCAAAAAAGGTTCATAAATCATCTGTCCATGACGGTTCCAGAGGCGAATGGTGCGATCGCTGCTACCGGTGGCAATTGTTTCTCCATCGGGGCTAATGGCAACACAGAGAATATAATCTGGATGGGCTTCAAGGGAGGGAAAGCATTCTTTTCCTTCTAAGTCCCAAAATCTGAGGGTTTTATCCCAACTCCCACTGACGAAATATTGACCATCGGGACTAAATGCCACCGACTCAACCCTTTGTTGATGCAGAGTAATGGGATCAATGAGTTGTTTTCCTTCTCGGTTCCAAATCCTAATGGTTTGATCCCAACTACTGCTGACAATGTGCTGCCCATCCGGACTTATAGCAATGTTGGTAATTTCTGCCTCGTGGCCTCGAAATGGGGAACCCAGAGACTCCCCTTGAAAATTCCACAGTCTCAGGGTGCGATCGCTGCTACCACTGACAATATAGTTACCGTCAGCACTGCAAGCAATGGCGGTTATCCCAGCTTCGTGACCTTGAAATGGAGAGTTTAAGGCTTGTCCTTGAGGATTCCACAGTCTCAGGGTGCGATCGCTGCTACCACTGACCAAATATCGACCATCGGCACTAAAAGCAAGGGCGTTAACTTCTCCTTGATGTCCTTGCAACGGTGACATTAGTGATTGTCCTTGGGGACTACAGATATGAATGCTTTGATCCCAACTGCCACTGGCGATTAGAGTTCCATCGGGGCTCACCGCTATTGCGCCGACTTTGTCTTGATGACCTTGATAGCAATTTTTTTCCCTCGCCCCTTCCATAGCTCTGCGTAAACTAGCTTCTACACTGGGTAAGAGATGATGGGGAAGTTTTTCTAGGTTTTCTCCGATGGTTTGAACGGCTAGAATAAGACTATCTAAGGGGCGTACTGGCAACAGTTGAGGTACCCGAATTGCTTGTTCGCGTAACCTTGCTTTGGTCAAGGCTTCATTTAATTCTCTAATTTTTTCCTCTGAACTATTAACTTGAGAATGGTTCGACATAATTTGGATGCAACTTGTATATAGGAGCGAGAATCATGATTATTTGCCTGGGATTCTCTGTTAAAAATCTGATCTTATAAGTTTTTTTTCTGATTATAGTGGTTAAAGTTTGGATTTACCATGCTATTTTTCTGGTCTGATCCCATAATAATCTGTCAAAATTTCAGAAAATTGATATAACTTGTAGGAGTAACTTCACTGATTAAACGACCCTATCTTGTTATCTGAGTCTTCGTCCTTCCTCAATGCTCTATTACCTCTGTGGTATCCTATCAGCTTGGTTATCCTCTATCTAGGGGTTGTCATCGCCTTAGCTGAAGGTTTGAACCGTTTACGGGGAACCGACTCAGAGTTCACTCGTAAAATTGTTCATATCGGTTCGGGTAACGTGGTTTTAATCGCTTGGTGGTTACAACTGCCAGCATGGGTGTTAATTGGAGCCTCCTTTATTGCCAGTATTGTCGCTCTAGTTTCCTATTTTTTGCCCATTCTCCCCAGTATCAATAGTGTGGGAAGACAAAGCCTAGGAACTTTTTTCTATGCGGTTAGTATTGGGGTTTTAGCTCAGTGGTTTTGGGCCAGAGGGGAACCGCAATACTTAGTAATTGGCATTTTAGTCATGGCTTGGGGAGATGGTATGGCTGCTATTATTGGCCAAAAGTTTGGCCAACATTCCTATCAACTCCTAGGGGTTAAAAAAAGTTGGGAAGGTTCATTGACCATGATGGGGGTCAGTTTTTTAGTGACCAGTGTTATCCTTTTATGGGTAGATGAACCTATGCTGGTTGTAGGGATGGTTGCTTTAATTGTTGCTGTCGCTGCGATGGGCTTAGAAGCCTTTTCTAAACTGGGAATTGATAATTTAACGGTTCCCTTGGGCAGTGGGGTTCTCGCCTTTTACTTAATCCATAGATTATTGTAGTTATCAAGAGCAAGTATGAGCTTTTCAATTTCTGTTGAACAAAATCAATATATTACCTATATTCTCTCGGATGAAAGTACCTTATCTCGTCTTGAAGTGGTCCCCGAAAGAGGGGGAATTATTACTCGTTGGTCAATTGACGGTCAAGAGGTTTTCTATTTAGATGAAGAAAGATTCACCAATCCTGAATTAAGTGTTAGGGGCGGGGTTCCCATTCTGTTTCCTATTTGTGGTGATTTACCTGATAATGTTTATGTTTATGATGGTCAACCTTACAATTTACGACAACATGGGTTTGCCAGAAACTTACCTTGGGAAGTGGTTGAACAATCGACGGAAGGCTGTTGTAAGATTACCGTAAGTTTAAAGAGTAATGATGAAACTTTGGCAATGTACCCTTTTGATTTCGAGTTAAAGATGATCTATGAATTAGAAGGGAAAACATTAAAAATTAAGCAGCAATATATCAATAAATCTGATAAAGTTATGCCTTGTTCTTTTGGTTTTCATCCTTACTTTCTAGTTAAAGACAAGGAAAAGCTGTCCTTAGATATTCCAGCTTCTAGTTATCAAGTCAAAGATACTAAGGAAGTAGCTCCCTACGATGGAACCTTTGATTTTAATGAGGACGAAATCGATGTTGTCCTCAAATCTTTGAAAGGCTCTTCTGCCAGCATTACAGATACCATCAGGGGATTGAAAGTAAGCCTCAAATGGTCAGAAGCCTATTCTACAATTGTCTTCTGGACCCTCAAAGGCAAAGAATATGTCTGTGTAGAACCTTGGAGTGCCCCTCGTAATTCTATCAGTACGGGTGAAAACCTGATTGAACTTGAACCTGGGGCAACTTGTGAAGCCTTGGTGGAGATAGATGTTACCTCGGTCTAAAATTAACCCTTGCATTTGCAAAAAAGCTATGTTATAGTAGTAAACGGTGTGTGAAACACACAACGGGTCGCTAGCTCAGCGGTAGAGCACTCGGCTTTTAACCGATTGGTCTTGGGTTCGAATCCCAGGCGACCCATTTTTTTCTCCATTAGATAATTTGCTATTGTCCGTTATTAGCCTACATCGCTTAGAAAACTGCTTAAATCAGTTTAAACTAAGCGAAGAAGCAAAAGAGGTTAGATTTATTATGACTATGTTACTCGCTGGTGATATTGGCGGAACGAAAACAATTTTAGCTTTAGTGAATTCTGAGTCCCCCCAAAATAGAGAAAGGATACCGCAACAAACCACATTATATGAAAAGGCTTACCCTAGCCAAAAGTATTCTGATCTGACATATATTGTCAAAGAATTTTTTGCAGAAGCAAAACAAAAAATAAACAAAGAAATTAATGTAGAAAATGGATGTTTTGGCATAGCTGGACCGGTGGTTAATAATTCCTCAAAGTTAACCAATTTAAACTGGCCAGAGTTAACAGGCGATCGCTTACAAAAAGAATTATCTTTACAAAAAGTGAATCTTATTAATGATTTTGCTGCTATTGGTTACGGTATTTTAGGATTAGAAAAAGAGGACTTGTACACTTTACAAGACATTAAAAAACAACCTAATAAACCAATAGGTGTATTGGGTGCTGGAACCGGTTTAGGGGAATGCTTTTTAACCCCTTTAGAAAATGGAAATTATAGTGTATTTTCTTCAGAAGGTTCTCATGCAGACTTTGCAGCACGGAATGATTTAGAATTTGAATTATCAACTTATATTCGAGAGCAGGATAAGTTGCCAAGAGTGTCTATTGAAAGGGTTGTTTCCGGCATGGGAATTACAGCTATTTACGAATTTTTATGCTATAAGTATCCTGATAAAGAATCAGAAAAATTGAAAGACATTTATCAAGCCTGGGAAAGTAAAAAAGAGGTGGATATTGCGGCCGAAGTGTCTAGAGCAGCCCTAGAGAATCAAGATACTTTGTGCGAGCAAACAATGGAAATATTTATCTCAGCTTATGGGGCAGAAGCTGGAAATTTAGCCTTAAAATTATTACCCTATGGTGGTTTATACATAGCGGGGGGGATCGTAACCAAAATATTACCATTAATGAAAAATGGAACATTTATGGAGTCATTTAAAGCCAAAGGCCGCATGAATTCTTTATTATCTCAAGTACCTGTTTATATTGTTTTAAATCCCAAAGTTGGTTTAATTGGGGCGGCCTTAAAAGCAGCACAATAAACCTTATTTCTATCTATTTCCTCCAAATATATGAACGTTCAGCAAACCATTGTTGTTAAAATTGGGACTTCAAGTCTTGCTCAACCAGAGACAGGAAAATTAGCATTATCCACCATTGCTTCTCTAGTGGAAACCTTAACCCAATTACGTCAATTAGGTCATCATATTGTTTTAGTTTCATCTGGTGCAGTGGGGATCGGTTGTAGTCGCTTAAAACTAATAGAAAAACCCAAAAAAATAGCCATAAAACAAGCGATAGCAGCCGTAGGACAAGGAAGACTAATTAGGGTTTATGATGACCTTTTTACCTCTTTAAATCAACCAATTGCTCAAGTCTTATTAACCCGAAGAGAGTTGATGGAAAGAAGTTGTTATGTCAACGCAAAAAATACCTTTGATGCCTTATTTTCTCTAAAGGTTATTCCTATTGTGAATGAGAATGATACTGTTGCAGTTGAAGAGTTAAAATTTGGAGATAATGATACCCTTTCTGCTTTAGTTGCTAGTTTAATTGATGCTGATTGGCTGTTTATTTTAACAGATGTTGATCGACTTTACTCGGCCGATCCTCGTCTTTTTCCTGATGCCAAACCCATCAAAATTGTTAATAGTTTAGAGTTAGATAAATTACAAGTTAAAGCAGGAAGTAAAGGCTCTCAGTGGGGAACAGGAGGAATGTTAACCAAACTAACAGCAGCCAAACTGGCAACATCAGCAGGTGTAACGACAGTTATTACGCAAGGAAAAACCCCTCAAAACTTGTTAAAAATAATGGAAGGAGAAGACATTGGCACTAAATTTGAGGCACAATTAAAAAATGATAATGCACGTAAACGTTGGATAGCTTATGGCTTATTACCCAGTGGAAAACTTTATCTTGATCAAGGTGCAATTAAAGCCATTTCTCAGAAAGGAAAATCTTTACTAGCAGCAGGTATTATGAAAGTTGAGGGTAAGTTTGATTCCTTAGATGCTGTTCAACTATGTAATGAAACAGGAGAAGAAATTGCTAGAGGTATTGTTAATTATAGTCAAGAAGAAATTAATAAGATAAAAGGTAATCATTCAGATAAAATACCTGAATTATTAGGTTATCATGGGGCAGAAACCATCATCCATAGAGATAACTTAGTTGTTAATTAAGATTAGATAGATAGAGGTTAAATTATGGAAATCAAGAAGCAATTAACCCCCTCAGAGTCTTGGCGAAAATCATTAGAACAATATCGTGCCATTGCTGTCATTCGCACTGATGATATAGAGCAAGGTGTCAACATGGCAAAAGCAGTAGCAGCAGGGGGAATGAAAATAATAGAAATTACCTGGAATAGTTACCAACCGGAGCAGATTATTCAACAATTAAAACAAGACTTATCTGATTGTATTATTGGCACCGGAACTATCTTAACTCTAGAGGAATTAGAAAATGCCATTGCGGCTGGTATTCAATTCTGTTTTACTCCTCATGTTAATCCAACCCTGATTAAAACAGCCCTTAACCAGAATATTCCTATCATTCCCGGTGCTTTATCTCCCACAGAAATCATCACATCTTGGCAAGCGGGAGCCAGTTGTGTTAAAGTCTTCCCTGTACAAGCCATTGGTGGGATAGCTTATATAAAAGGCTTACAAGGTCCCCTAGGCTCAATCCCTCTAGTGCCTACAGGGGGTATTACCTTAGATAATGCAACCCATTTCATCGAAGCAGGGGCGATTGCAGTGGGTTTATCTAGTCAGTTGTTTCCTCATCACGCTCTCAACAACCAAGAATGGGATGTGATTACCCAACAGGCTAAGTTATTGATGGAACGTTTATCGTCTTTTCAAAAAAGATAAATGCTCCTTTTGTAAAGGTATATGAAGGACAAAAAGCTATCGATATCGATCGTAATTTAGATTATTTTGGCTCAGTATAGCTCATAATTTGAATAAGAGAAAGGGTAAACTAAAAAAAGTTTATTATGGGATTAATCTTTTATTCAGGGCAATAGTCTGGTTGCAAAGTATCTTGTTGGGAAAAAGGACATTGATTAGGAAATTTATCAATGGGTAATCCTGTTTCTGCGGCAGCTAATTCCTTAGCATCTTGATAACATAAGTCAAAATTATCAGCAAAATAAACTTTTAAACTAGGACTATCTAAAAAACTATCTCTAATTCTTTTCCTGTGTTCAATAATAGAACTCTTCCAACTCTTTGATCGTTTATCAGGTTGATATTTCCATTTTAATAGGTGCATTAATAGTATGCGAGAGTTACTTTTGATGGCTTTCTTCTCACTTCTTCCCATGTCTTCTATTTCTTCAATTAAATTATTAATATCTAATTCTGTTAATCTTCCCTCTTTTAATAATTGCACAGTTTCCTCTAACCATAAACAATAATCTTTATCGTATAATGTTGTTTGCATCATGACCTCTACTTTTGATTACTATGATTTTAAACGCTTTAGTTGATCTTAGGAGTATTTATCTGACTATCAATTTTTCTTGACTTTCAGCAGTATTAATCACATTTTTATTAGCAGTAAAGACCGTAATTCCTGAAACACTAGAAAAATCTCCATCATCGGTAATAATATTATTAATTCCTTCTTTTTTCATCGTCTCTAGAATAAATAAGTCATAACCATCCAATAAGTCAGTACCGAAGCGGTTTAAGGCTGCATCCGTTGTTTTCTCATCAATTGTCAATTCCACGGGGACAGCGATCGCTTTTACCTGGCTCCAGACAGTTTGAACTTGAGTAAAAACGTTAGTCCGTTCAGCAGGATGATTGTGGCGATATTCTTTGGTACTCACGGAAGAAGAAAGAGACTGAGTGACATCC
Organism: Crocosphaera sp.; assembly: GCA_030064935.1. Lineage (GTDB taxonomy): Bacteria > Cyanobacteriota > Cyanobacteriia > Cyanobacteriales > Microcystaceae > Crocosphaera. The sequence goes on from JASJEA010000073.1 coordinate 21,433, forward strand.
TCCCACGCTAACTGCTAGGCAGTATAGCGTGGGCTTCCCGACTCACGACGGGATATTTCTGCCCACAGGGGTATTCCCCTACGCCAGTTATCTAGGCTCATCACCCCCGACACCTCGACAAGGGG
>JASJEA010000277.1 GCA_030064935.1 Crocosphaera sp.
TTCTAAATTCTCCATTCTCCATTCTCCATTCTAAATTCCCTTTAACTAGCAACTAGATACTCTTTAACATTAGCCCGTCGTCTCCGTAGCTGCGCTAGGGCCTGATGTTCTAATTGTCGAACTCGTTCCCGGCTAATGTTTAGTTTTTTGCCAATTTTAGCTAAGGACAGTTCCTTGCCATCTTCTAAGCCAAATCTTAGGGTTAATACGGCTTGTTGTTGCGTTGTTAATTCCGCCATCAAGTTTCGTAAGTCTTGACGCAATAACTCTTGGGTAATGTAAAGGTCCGGAGAGGCTGCTTGATCCTCTAATAGTTCCGAAAGTTCTGTGTCTTGGTTGTCCCCCACTTTGACATCTAAGGAAATGGGTTGTCTGGCAATACTCAGAAACTCCCGAATTTGAGAAGGTTCAATTTCTAGTTCTTCAGCAATTTCGGCCTGCGTTGCGCTTCTTCCCAACGATTGGGAGAGTTCTCTCTGGGTTTTCTTAATCTTATTCAGCTTTTCGGTAATATGAATCGGCAAACGGATAGTTCTCGCTTGTTGGGCGATCGCTCTAGTGATGGCTTGGCGAATCCACCAGTAAGCATAAGTTGAAAATTTATACCCCTTGGTGGGATCGAATTTTTCTACCCCCCTTTCAAGTCCTAAACTTCCTTCCTGAATAAGATCGAGAAACTCCATATTACGCTTTTGATATTTCTTAGCTATGGCTACCACTAAGCGTAAATTGGCCTCAATCATCTTTCTTTTGGCCCTTTCTCCTTGTTGGAGTGCATTTTGTAGGGCTTTTACCTCAATTTTTGCCGTCTTAGCCCATTCCTCTACGTCTGGGTTTTTCCCTAAACTGTTCTCAAGCTCATCTTTTACTTCCAATAAGCTCATCATTTTTTGGACTTGTTTCCCATACACGATTTCTTGCTCATGGGTTAACAGAGGTACACGCCCAATCTCGTGCAGATAAGTACGCACCATATCTGCTGAGTACATAGGCTGTTTGGGTTTGGTATTAACGTTAGCAGTGGGCATTTGTACTATATGGCTCCTTTAAACCTGCTTATAAAGTCTGTTGCTATTCCTATCCTTCCCAAATTTTGTCTCCATGAATACAGAGAAACTGGAAAGAAAAGTTTAAAAGTGAAGTCGGTATGACTTTGCTTTTTTTTATTTTAGCTTACTTATTTAGACGATGGCAAGATTTAAAAGGTTCACTGTCTTGTCTTGGGATGTTGCGAAAAATTTACAGATTTCCCTCATATTTGTAGGTGCCACGGGGCTCAAATTTTCGCTACTCTAGATAGGGAAAGTGGCTCTTGGAGCCTGTGTAACTCGCAAAAGAAGGATCAATGCTATGTCAGACTTAAACCGTGGCATTATGAAGTTTGAGGGGGCCGATAAGCCCGTATTAGTTGCCGTTTCAGCATTTTTAGTGTTTGGGGCGATTACGGCGTTAATCATTTGGGCTCTGCAAGCCGCCTATACTGTTAATTAAATCTTATTGAGACTTTTTTACTTACAGTACAATTTTGTTAAGCTTCAACGCTAGTTTTTTAACCATTGCCAAACCGACTCCCTTACTGGGACAGGTTTGGCTTGACTTGACAGTAATTATTTTAATGTTACTGTTATCTGCTTTTTTTTCAGGCTCTGAAACGGCTATTACGGCCTTTGATAATTTTAAGTTACAAGGATTAATTGAAAACGAAGGCGATCCCTCTGGGGTTTATCGTTTAGTCTTAGAAAATCGGAGACGTTTCATAACCAGTTTATTAATTGGTAATAATCTGGTCAATAACTTTTCAGCTATTTTAACCAGTAATTTATTTGCTATCTGGTTAGGCAGTGCGGGGTTAGGGGTTGCCACTGCCGTGGTAACGATTTTGGTATTAATTTTTGGTGAAATAACTCCCAAGTCCCTAGCTATTCTCAATACTCGTGCTTTTTTTCGTTGGTGCATTCGCCCTATTTTTTTACTATCTAAACTGTTATCTTTTTTCAGAATTGTTCAAGTTTTTGAAAAGATAACCCAAAAAACCATCAAAGTTTTTCAAGGAAAAGGGGATAAGGGCATATCAGCAGGGGAATCTCTAAACGATCTACAATTAATGATCGAAATTTTAGGAGGAAAAGGAAAACTTGATTTATATAAACATCAACTTTTAAATAAAGCGTTGATGTTAGATCAATTAATGGCTAAAGACGTGGTTAAACCCCGCTTAGAAATGATAACTATTTCCCATGAATGTAGTCTCCAGGAATTGCTTGATCTTTCTCTAGAAACGGGTTATTCTCGTATTCCGGTTCAAGGAGAATCTAAAGATTATATTGTCGGTATTGTCCACCTAAAAAAAGCCTTACAAACATTAAAATCGGTTGCTAAAGAAATGCGCTCTCAAGTGAAGGTAACAGAAGCAATGGATAGCCCGATTTATGTTCCTGAAACCAAACGAGCCCCCAGTTTATTAAAAGAGATGTTACAGCAGAGATTTCACATTGCGATCGTTGTGGATGAATATGGGGGAACTGTAGGCTTAGTAACTTTAGAGGACATTTTAGAGGAATTAGTGGGAGAAATTTATGATGAAAGTGATTCTCCCCATGTTATACAAAATTCCTGGCCTTTAGAAAGAACAACAAAAAGCGATAATTAATTAAACGGTTAAATGCTACTAATTTTTGCTACTAGATACCCAGACTAAACGAAACCCCACATGAGTGGTTCCCGTATCTGGTGCCTGAGACTCCCTAGCTGCCGGTCGATAACGACTGCAATAATTCTTAGCACAGAGGTAAGATCCCCCTTTTATTACGTGCAAAGCCCCTTCACTGGGTTTTGTGGGGTCAAAACTGGCATTTTTAGTCGGTCCGGTGGGGTTAAGACTATACTCTTTTCCTCCATGACCAACACTATACCAATCTGAAGTTAATTCCCAGACATTACCTGTCATATCATACAAACCATAACCATTGGGGGGAAACGATTCTACCGGGGCAGTTCCGAGATGGCCATCTTCTTTGGTGTTGAGGAAAGGGAAAATACCTTGCCAAGTGTTAGCTTTTTTGGCTGAATATTGATTTCCCCAACTGAACTCTTGATCTTTGAGTCCCCCTCGCCCTGCATATTCCCATTGTGCTTCGGTGGGAAGGGTAAAACCCTTCCAGTTGGCATAAGCAACAGCATCATCGTAGGCGATGTGAACCACAGGATAATTATCTTTACCTTCAATATTACTGTCGGTTCCATAGGGATGTTGCCAGTTTGCACCTACTGTCCAATGCCACCAACTTAAAGCGGCCACCTGTTGTATCCCTTCAGCAGGGGGTTGAAAGACGATGGAGCCTGGTTGTCTTTGTTCCTCGCTTAAATTGGGAAACTGCTCTTTTGATAGGGGACGTTCGGCAATGGTTTGGTAACCAGTTGCTTCCACAAACTGGCGAAACTCTGCGTTAGTGACTTCGTGACGATCGATGCAGAAACTATCTACTTTTACATCTGTAGCAGACTCTTCTGACTCGTAGTGAGTATCCGAACCAATATTAAAGCTTCCACCAGGGATAAATACCATTTCTTCTGGACATTTATTGTCTGTGGGAGATGCTTGTGTTTGGGTAGAAAAAGGGACAATAAAAGATAGTGTTAGCAAACAGAGAATGAGTGATTTTAAGCAAAAAGTCTTCATAAAAGTGGCAAAGTTTCAAAAATACAAAATGTTAATTTAATTTGGTGTGAGGTGGGCATTGCCCACCCTAAAGATTTACATTTACTCACACCCTGAAAATCTTTTTGATGGATTTGACGCAAAAATAGTATTGAAATCGTCTTTCATGCTAGCCACGAGCCAATTTTCATGATTTTGGGCATAGTCGAGAGATTCATTAAGAGGTTCTCCATCTTCATTAGTGGCAAAGGGAACATTATTGTATTCATATTCCTGCTCACAATCATCATGATTAATGAGTACAATCAAGGAATTATTAACCCCAGTATCAGTGTATTGAAACATTTCAAAATCACCGCTAGAGTTACCTACAGCAATAATCGGTCTTTTGCCAATATGATTTTCAATTCCTACTGGTTTACCCTCTTGATCGTTATACTGAGCTAGATCATCGGGGTTCTCAAATCCGTCTAAAAAATCTGATTTACGTAATACGTTTCCTGATGCTGCATCGAATTCTGTTATGACAGCAGTACCAATCACTTCTTCTGGGGGAATACCATAAGCTTCATAAGAAAAAGAACGGACAAAATCAATATCACCTCCAGAACAAATATAGACTTTGAAACCGTTAGCTTTGAGGTAGTCAACTAAACCAATTACAGGTTTATAGACAAGTGTTCGATAGGGAACACCAAAATCTCTCTGATTTTCTTCATAGACAAAATGACGAGCCTCTTCTATGTATTCATCTGTTGTAGAGTCAATAAAAGATTCTTGTTGCGCCTTCTTTTTCAGTTCAAACTTAATGGGAAAATAGATAGGTTTTTCAGACCATAAGGTTCCATCATTATCAAAAACGGCAATGCGATCAGCAACTTCAACAAAATCAGGCCCTGGAGTAGTTACTCTATTGACAAAGTTTATGATTGTTTGTTTGCTATCAGCGTCGTTATTCCAATCGAGTAAAAATTCTTCACTGTCTGGATTGTACTGAGATAGATCAGGAATTACCGTTGCATTGGTGGGAGTACATCCAGAAATGCCTCCGAGTACAAAAATTGAGATCAGAACTGGAAGGAATAATCCTAAAGCTTTTCTGTTCATCGTTTGAAAGTTCATGGTGAGATTACCAAAGTTCAAAGTAGGTTGAATTCTTGTTTAGAGAAAAAGGAGGATCGATCTTTAACAATCGTCTGGGAAACGATCCTCCCAAATTCTAGTTGTGTGTAAACCGTAGTCTAATCAGGGAATTAAGATCGGATCAGAACTAATCAATTTAATCCTTAGATAAACAGGGTTACTCTAGAGCATCAATTTCCCCTGGAATTTCCCCTGAAGATGGATGGATATTGATACTCACTTTCTTAATCTCACCACCTGTAAACTCGAAGGGTAGTTGTTCTTCGTATTCCTCGCTTATCGGACTCCACATATCCATCCCCACATCAAAGGAGTCCATAAAGGTACTCATATAGGTTTTCTCAATGTGACCAGAAGCTACCTGATTACCATCAACCAAGAGATAACCAGTGCCACCACAGCCCACTGATCGAATATCGTTTATATTCTCTATCTCCCCTGACTGTGCAAACTGAATAATATCTGCTGGATTTTCAATTAGAGTCCCATCTTTTGTTTCAAAACATATAGGGAGTTCCTTTTCGTCTTGAAAAGATGGATTTTCGTAATCAAAGACAAACTTAACCTCAGTATCGCCGTAGGGTAGATTTTGGTGATAAACGATTTGGGGTCGCTCAAGATTGAGATAGTTATACTCAAAGACCAACTCGTGTTCATCATTGACATAGAGGCTAAAGCCCGAAGCATCTCCTCCATTGGCTAAAATAACCCCTTTAACATCTTCGGGATCGGTAATATTGAGGTCTGCGGTAATGGTGTAGTCTTTTAGGGAGAAGTCGGGGGCAACTTCTCCAGGCAGAAAGATCATCCCAGGATAAAACTCAAACTTGGTGCGATCGCCAAGAACACTAGGACGCTCCAGAAATGCGCGATCGTTAAAGCGATCGTCAAGGGGATAAACATCGTATTTTTTGGCTTCGCTATCGAACAGAGCGGTCATTTCAGCTAATTTATCTTGTAATTGCTGTTTCTCTGCTGGCCTTAATGTCTCTAGATTTTCCTCAGCCAATAAATTGTTATCCTGGCTAAAGTCGTCTTCGAGATTAAACAGTTCCCAGTTATCCTTTGGCATGGGATCATCTGGATCATCCGCCTCACTTCCAGTGTTGATCCAGGGGTATCGATTGAACGACGATGCCATCCAACCATCGTGATAAATCCCACGATGGCCAACCATCTCGAAATACTGGGTATCCCGAAGGGGGGTTGCCTCTGCGCCATCAGACTCAAAGGTGTTGGCAAAGCTGGCCCCTTCCATGGGCTTTTGGAGAATATCATTGAACTGATAAGGAGGATCGATGCCCACCACATCCAAAATTGTCGGGGTAACATCAACAACATGGAGAAACTGATCCCGTATATTGGCTCCTTCACTGGCCTTGAGATTGATACCCTCAGGCCAAGAAATCACCATGGGATTGCGAGTGCCACCAAAGTAAGAAGCTACCTGTTTGGTCCAACGGAAGGGAGCATTGGTAGCCCAAGCCCAACCAATGGCATAGTGAGGGGACGTTCCGGGATGGCCCCACTTGTCTTTGCAATCTAGATTCTCTTCCTCGGTATAATCATGGTTGCTATAGGTTGCCCAGACACTACAAGTGCCAGTGGGACTACCTTCTGCACTGCCTCCATTGTCACCAACAACATAGATAACTAGGGTGTTGTCTATTTCACCCAAGTCCTCAATGGAGTCTATCACTCGGCCAACTTGCTCGTCTGTGTATTCCAAGTAACCGGCATAGGTTTGCATTTGCTTGGCCATCAATGCCCTGTAGTCATCATCAAAGTCGGGGTCATTCCAGGCTGGAATAGCGTCATCCCGCTCCGTACATTGGGTATCATCAGGAATTATGCCCATTTCTTTCTGGTTGGCACAGATTTCTTGCTGTACCTCATCCCAACCCTCTAAAAACTTCCCGTCGTACTTCTTGGTATAACGAGGAGGGGGTTGGTGGGGAGCATGGGTAGCTCCAGGAGCAAAATAGAGGAAGAAAGGGGTGTCTGGAGACAAAGACTTTTGATTTTGTACCCAGGTAATGGCCTTATCCGCTAGATCGCTGGTTAGGTTATAGCTATGGTTAAGGTCATGTTCCTTAGGGTAGGACGGTTGATTGATAGGATTGCGGTTTTCAAATAAGCTGGGATACCATTGGTCTGTCTCGCCACCGCCACCGATGAAGCCGTAGAAGTAGTCAAAGCCAAGCCCGTTAGGCCAACGGGTGAATGGACCGACGCTAGTGCCTTGAGAGGCGGGTAAGTTGTGGTTTTTGCCAATCCAAGCTGTATTGTAACCGTGAGATTGCAAAATTTGGGCAACCGTAGCTGTGCTTTGGGGGATCAGTCCCGTATAACCAGGGTATCCCGTTGCAAAGTCTGTGATAGCACCAGTGGCTGCGGAGTGATGATTACGTCCTGTTAGCAAGGCAGCACGGGTAGGAGAGCAGAGGGCGGTGGTATGAAAGCGGTTGTAGCTTAAACCATTCTCCGCCAGTTTGTTGAGGGTAGGGGTGTGAACTGGCCCGCCAAAGGTTTCTGCTGCACCAAAACCCACGTCATCGAGCATGATCAACACAACGTTGGGCGCTCCTTCAGGGGGTTCTCCAGGGGTAACCATAATGCTATCATCTGACACTGAGTCGACCCAGGTTTCGTTGATGGTGCCGTGAAACTCAGGGTCTGGGAGAGGCAGGTCTTGGGCCATACCAGGGGGAACAGCCGTACCTAGCAGGAAAGAGAGCGTCATGGTGAACACCACAACCAACTTCCCTATACGGGTTAAATAATGGTTCAAATTCATTAATTGGGATTAGGATAAAAGGTTGATAAAAAACTCGCTCAGCACCCCAAACTATCTAAGTTGGAGCTAACAATGTTGTGAGTTTATTCGAGCAAAAAACGTCTTAAAAGTTTAAGGTGGGTATTTCCCACCCCTCGGACTGTTGCAATGGTGCAACAGAAGTTGATCGAGTCACCTTAATTAGACATTAGAAACTACGCCTATAACGAGGACTTCAATTGTACCGCCTTGATCTGAAGAAGCCGTAACCGCAACTTGACCTCTAGAAAACCCAGCGACTTCACAGGAAACATTACTCCCAGAAAAACGCTTTAATGCTACGTCTGCGGCTACTATTGGGGCAGAAAAACCCGTAGTCGTTTGAGTGTCACCACTCTGGATCGATAATGTTTGAAATTCAACGTGCACAATTTTTTCTCCTCATTACAAAAGAATAGAAATCATTTTGCACTCATGGTCATTTGAGTACAACCCCAGTATAAATTCCCCAATTTCTCAAACCGATCCGAAAAACGCAAGTTTTTTTCTCTTCACAAAAGTTTACTTTGATGGTAGGTTAAACTGATATGTTTGCTAACCTATTAACCGTTTAGATATGTTTGCATTTGACCAACAATCTGATTTGCTTTTAGAAGAAAAAAACCTAATTTTTAGACATAATCATTTTTGGGATTTATCAAAATTTAGTCGTTTTCCTAAAGGGTTTGCTGGGGAAGTCTTTCACGTAGGTGATGAAAATTTTAACTGCTATCTATCCCAGGTTTTTACTAATAATATAAAATTAGGTTTACATCAGCATAATTCACGTATTTTATTTAAAGGATGTGGATTACATGATTTTATTTTTAGTTTTCCTGCTTGGAATCATGGTCATTTATACTCCTATAAATATAAGATAGATAGCAACATGATTACTATTATTTATTCTCATCAAGAAATGG
>JASJEA010000074.1 GCA_030064935.1 Crocosphaera sp.
AAACTATTTCTAAATAAAAATCTTCGCTTGCACCAATTTGATTATTTCTAAAATATTCCACACCACCTTGTAGAGAAATAGCATTTTCTAAGCCATATTCTTCAATATCTTTGAGAAACTTAAAAATCTGAACTAAATTAGATTTTCCCGAAGCATTAGAACCAATAACAACATTAAAATCATTAAAGTTGATAGTACAATCTTTAAAGCTTTTAAAATTACGTACTCGAATACTTTTGATTCTCATTACTTTTACAATTTATTCTAATTTAGTTTAATAGCTAAAAATTCTGGAGACTTTGCCTCAAGTTTACTGAGATAGATGAATATTGGGATCTTGTGCCACCCATCCTACCGGAGATTGAAACCGTACTTCAAAATGTAAATGAGAGTTTAAGATATCTGGCTGCCCTGTCTTTCCCACATATCCCAACACATCCCCTACCTGTATCGACTCACCAATACGCGTTTCAAAGCGACTTAAATGACCATAACGGGTTTGTCTGCCATTACCATGATCAATAATAACTAAAAAGCCATAAGTCCCTTCTTGTCCAGCATAAACCACCGTTCCCCCATCTGCTGCTAACACCGGGGTTCCCTCTTCTGCTAAGATATCAATCCCGCCATGAAAAAAGGACTCTCCTGTATCGGGATCACCCTGCCATCCATAACTGAGTCCTACTTGCCCTATACTGGGCAAAGGATAGCCTCTTAACCCTGTATAATCAGCTTGAGGGGCTGTTTCCCCTGGTTGCCAGTTAACCCCAGGAATAAACACCACTGTAGGGGTAGGCACACAACCATTAATTTCAAACAAAACATCGGCCCGAATCCCATAAGCGGTGGATAAGTCTTGCCAAGTAGCCCCATTAGGAACCGTGATACGGATACCATTAAACGGGGGAATTAAAATGTCTTCTCCCACCGTCACCTGTCCCCTCTCAAGACTGGGGTTAACTCCCATCAAGGTTTGGGGAACTAAATTATACTGTCGTGCAATGGTTTCAATGGTTTCCCCTGGGATGACTCGATGGGGTTTTAATTGTGATAATACAGGTTCGCGACAACTTTCTAATAGAGACGGTTGAGCGATCGCAGATAAGGGTGAATATAAAGCGATCGCAGAAATAAACGTAATAGCTAACCTTTTCAGACAAAACGTTTTTGAAACGGGGGAATGATCTTGGTGACAAAAACCACTTCTGAGTTGCGATACTTTGTCTTCCCTCAATACACGCTTCTGACTTCTGACTTCCTTAACCACTCCACTATAAAACCCGTATAATACTGGGAATACTATCAATGGCTTCTAGATTGCGGATTTCCTCTAAAGCCTGACGGAAGTTTCCTTCACATACATCATGGGTGACGACAACTATCTCAGCTAGTTCCCCTCGAAAACCGGTTTGTACCACAGACTCCAAACTTACGTGATGGTTGCCAAAGGTTGTTCCTAAATAACCGATCACCCCAGGAACGTCTTTGGTGAGAAAACGAGCATAAAAACGAGTTTCGACGGCTTCAATGGGGGTAATTTGACAAAAATGTTGATGAATACAACTTAGTAGAGGATCAAGACCTTGATTTTCCCCGCTACTTTGGAGAATTGCCACAATATTCATAATATCAGACACCACTGCGCTTGCTGTTGGTCCGGCTCCAGCCCCAGGTCCAAAAAACATCACTTGTCCCAAGGGGTTGCCTTCCACTAACACCGAGTTATACACCCCGTTAATATTGGCTAAGGGATGATCTTTGGAGACTAAGGTAGGATGAACTCTTAATTGTAGCTGTTGAGAGTTTTCTCCTTCTGTTCCTTTAGCAATAGCCAGTAATTTAATGACAAAGCCTAATTGCTCGGCGTAGGTAATATCTGTGGCAGTAATTTGACGAATGCCTTCGCAATAGACATCTTCTCGTTTCACCCTTCCTGCAAAACCCAAAGAGGCTAAGATAGCTATTTTATCGGCAGCATCTAAGCCATCTACATCTGCTGTGGGATCTGCTTCTGCGTAGCCTAACTGTTGCGCTTCTGTTAAGACATCGTTGAAGTCAGCCCCGGCGGTTGTCATTTTGGTCAAAATATAGTTGGTGGTTCCGTTGACAATACCAATAATGCTAGTGATGCGATTGGCTCCTAGGGACTGTTTGAGGGGTTTAATGATGGGAATTCCACCGCCAACGGCTGCTTCTAAGAGGACATAAACCCCGGATTGGTTCGCTGCTTCGTATATTTCATCTCCATAACGAGCAATCACAGCTTTATTGGCAGTTACGACGTGCTTTTTTTGAGCAATTGCTTTTAAAATCAGCGATCGTGCGGGTTCAAGTCCCCCTAACAATTCCACGACAATCTCAATTTCAGGATCACTGATAACGGCTTCTAAGTCTGTAGTCATGACCTCTGGAGGAAATTCCACTTGACGGGGTTTATCCAGCGATCGCACTCCTACTTTACTAATTTTTATCTCCTTTAACAAAGGATTTCGTCCTGTGGGGTTGAGTAAGATTTGTGCTGTTCCTGTTCCGACTGTTCCCAGACCTAGCAAACCAATTTTAACGGTCACTTAATGTTACTCCTATGATCTTTTTTGATCCTCTGTGTGTCAATTTTACCAGAAATAAAACTGGATATAGATAGTTTCGTCATAAGTACAGGCTCTTTTCGCTACTGGGAGTCAGTTAACGAAGTCATCAGTCATCAGTCATAAGTTGTTTTTGTAACGATGATTTATGCCCCGCTCCAAAAACTTTTCGCTTTGAAAAGCCAGGTTTTCGACCTTATTATCTTGATAATCTCTATCTCGATTGGTTCTGCCTATTTCTTCTCAATCGGAATTTTAATAACAATCTATAATTTCAAGAAAAATGCTCATTTTTTTTAAATTTTTCTTTCTTAAAACTGCCATTGATGTGTTTATCTTCTTCTTAACTTGCTTGTTTATTTTCTTGGCAAAATGACTGAATTGCATCAATCTGTGGGGCAATGTCTCCGAACCACTCCCGATAGAGTTTTTTCTCTGAATTACTCATAATAACTGAGTCAATAAAGGACAACCATTGCGGATCATTGTCAGGTAAAATCAGTCCGTATTTTTCACAATCTATAGGATTTTTGGGGACTAACGTATAATCTTTTCCTAGTCTTAAACGCTGTACAATAGCTTCCCCAACTAAGAGAATTCCATCACTAGCAAAGGCATCAATTTTACCTCCCTGTAATGCCTGTATTCCTCGATATCTTCCTGTTACTCCTTGAAACTGAACTAAATTAGCCAAAGGATACTTTTGGCTAATTAATTGTTCATTAGTGGTATTTTTCAAGACTCCAATATTTATATTTTTCAGATTTCCATTAGGATTAATAAGTTTTTGATTTTCTATCTTAATTAATAGGTGAGTGCCTGTTAGAAAAAATGCGGAAGAAAACTGGATATTATAGTCAGCAACTTCCCGAATTGTATTCGGTCCACATTCAAGATCAACGATGCGATCACTGACCAATTCAAAGCGATTAAAAAGGGTTGATTTATACAACTTGACTGCAATAACTTTTTTATTTAATTTCTCCTGAATTTTTTCTCTTAAAACAGCAATAAAATCTAGACATAATCCTTCTAAGTTTTGATTACTATCTCGATAGCCAAAAGGAACTGCATCTTCTCGAATACCAACTTTTAATAAACCTGTTTTTTCAATTCTTTGTAATACAGTTTCTTCTTGAGCCTGCACAGGAAAACTCAAGAATGCTAACATCAATAAATTAATAATTATCAAATATTTTTTTAAATAATTCATGATTATTTTCCTGACTAAACTACAGAATTCCAGGGATCTAAAATATCTTTAAATAAAACTTCTTCAATCCAAGTTTTTGTGACAACAGCTAAGGGTAGGGCTAATAATAATCCTAATATACCAAAGGTTCGTGCAAAGAAAATTTGTGCCATTAAGGTAACAGCAGGAAGTAAAGAGACTTGTTTAGCCATAACGGTAGGAGTTAACCAATAACTTTCAATATTTTGAATGACAAAATACCAAATCAGAATGGCCCAAATTTTCCAAGGTTCATCTAATAAGGCTACCATTAAGGGGAAAACAACACTGGTTGCAGGACCCACATTAGGAATAAAATTCAGTAACCCTGCTAACAAAGCATGAACTAAAACCAATTTAACTTGTAATAATAATAAACCTAAACCACTCAGGGTTCCAATAAACAGACAATTAATAGTAACACCTGTTAACCAGTTGCCCAAAGCTGTTTCAGAAAGGGTCAATATTTCTTCTCCTCTCTTGCGATAAAACGAAGGAAATAGCTTTAAAAATAAACTACGATATTTTTGAGGATCAATGATCATCATAATCGTTAGTAACAAAATAAATAAAACTTGCGATACAACCAATAAAGAGTTAGAAAAAACAGTGACAAAGTTAGCAAAAATATCTGTTAATAATGGTTGTAAGCGAGTTATCAACTCACTAAGAGAAGGGGGAGGTGGTAACCAATCAAAGCGACTTTGTTCCTCAGATAATAAAATTAATTTTGTGCGAATAGTCTCCCAAACATTAGGTAATAATCCTAGTAATTTTTCAAATTGATCTATAAATGGGGGAACCACTAACCAGCCAAATAAAATACTTAATAAAAGAAAACTAAACAAAACCAAAATAATTGCTAAATTTCGTTTAATTTTCAATCTTTCGAGCCATTTGATCAGTCGATTTAAAGCCGTAGCAAAAATGACGGCCGTAAATACCAACAACAATACCTGTCTAATTTCCCAAACAATATAACAGGAGATGATTAAACTCGATAAACCAAGCCATTGACCCAGATTCATGCCAATCTGCTCTAATAAATTTTCTGTGTAAAGTATAACAACCTTTAGATAACAATTAATTAGATAATCTTTTGTAGCATTTTTAACTGTTGCGATACGGAAGCAAAAGTATTGGCCACCATCATGCCACTAGCTGCCACCGCCGGTAAACCAATGCCAGGAAACGTTGAATCCCCACAACACCATAAACCAGATAAGGGGGTTTTCGGACCTGGAAAGAGTTCTTTCCCTGCGGCGATCGCAGGACCATAAGACCCCTTCATCCGTCGCAAAAAGCGTTCATGGGTTAAGGGAGTTCCCATCAAAGTTATCTCACAACGAGAGCGAATATCAGGGATAATCCGTTCTAAGGCTTGCCACATCACTGCTGCCCGTTGCTGTTTTTGTTGTTGATAGGCTAAACTACCCCGTTTCATGCCGTCCCAAAGACTGTAGGGTTCATTTCCTGGGGTATAAACATGAATAGTCTGTTTTCCGGGTGGTGCTAAGGTAGAGTCCAACAAGGAAGGAATGGATACTAAGACCACGTTTTGCGGTGCTTTGACTCCCTTTGACCAGTCATTGACGACAATATAGTGACAGGCCAAATCTTGAGGTAAGTTAGTCCCATCTATGCCCAAATGAAGATGTAAAAAACTTTCACAAGCTGGAGTTTTTTCTCGCTTATTTCGCCATTTGCTGGCAACGGCATGGGGAGGAATGAGTTTTAAAGTGTCCCAAATCGAAGCATTAGAAATAACCCCCTCCTTGGCGTGAATGATCTCACCTGTACTCAGACTAACCCCCACAGCCCTTTTATTTTCAACGACAATCTCTTTAACATGAGATGAATACCGTATTTGCCCGCCAAACTTTTCTAATCCCCTGACTAACGCCTTCACTAATGCGCCGCTACCTCCAAGGGGATAGTCTAACATGACCCCTGGCCGATACCAATCAGCAAACATGAACGCCATTTCAGCCGCACTGGTTGCTTTGGCCGGAAGCCCTGAGAGAAGAAAACATAAGAGATCTAACCAATTACGGATAAAAGGATCACTAATAACGGTATCGGCGATCGCACTAAACGAACCAGTTAACTTAAATAAATGTGACCCTTGAAACAAGGCATTGGGAAGAAAACGCCCCATGGTAAACAAAGCATTACTATCAAAGCGAAATGATGCCGGAGGAATAGCGACTGCGGCACGTCCCAAGGGTTTCATCACGGCTTGCAATTGTCTCCACTGAATTACAGCAGTTTCTCCCCGTAACTGTCTTAAAACCTCACAAAATTGATCTGCTCCTACAGAGGTCTTAAAATCCCCTTCGGGTAAACAACATCCCCAAGTATCATAGGTAACGCAAGGTAAGGATTCTTCAAGAATATCTAAGACTTGTTTGAGAGGGTTGAGAGAGGGAGAATAAGAAAGCCCAGAATATAAAGACGGACCACTATCAAAAATAAATCCACCTCTTTCAAAGCCATGCGCCGCTCCCCCTGCAAGAGAATGGCTTTCACAAACAGTGACTTTAAAACCATAACGAGCTAATAGAGCCGCACAACTTAAACCACCAATACCACTACCAATAACAATAAAATCGTTGACCATATTTTTTTCTCTATCTTAAATGTAAAAAGAGGACTCCCGTTATAGCGAAGCTTAACGGTGAGATGACTCGCACGTTGCCAATGACGTGAGTTCGGTTTTAGGAGTTCGGGGTTATTCTTTTTTAAACGAGACAATCAGGGTTTGAGACTGCTGATTTTAGTAAGTTGTCTCCAAATTTCCCTATATCAAACTCAGGTCAATGGGAGGGAAACCTGCCGAGATTGCTCGTATTTTAGCCAATAAATAAACCAACCCTAGGGAGACGATTGAATCAAGGTTTGTGCTAGAATCGAGGGACCAAGGCACCCCAGTGTGCCTGAAGCGGCAAAATTGGTGGTTCTCGCCAGACAAAATCCTTGATCAAAGTAAAATACCTGAGAACAGGGGCGACATAGTTTGTCAAGGAGAAGTCGAAACATAATCCAAGTTTTTTGTTGTCTGCTCCTCGGCAGTCAGTGGACTTTAAACCGGTACTTGTGGAGGGGAATCTGGACGGGGTTTTGAGTCAGTGATAACTTGGGACTAGATAAACCCAATTAAACAAGAATCTCCCTTTACAGGGGTAGCCTTCATGGTTAGGGTGTCAGAGTATACTACAAAATATTGCGGTTAATTATTATAGATTTCAGTAAATGAAAAAATCTTATCAAAAAATTGTTGTTATTGTTTCTGGTTTTGCCTTATTAACTACCATGACGGTTGCTGGATTTTCCTTTAGGCAATCCCCTCAATCTGCTTCACAACAGGCCAATTCGGGCAATACAACTGCCGTTGACGAACGGGTAAAATCAATTATCGAAGGTTACGAAACCGTTCTTGAAAGAGAACCAGATAACCTTACCGCTAAACAAGGATTAGAAGAAGCCCTAAGATTCTTAGTCTCCACTCAAATCCAAGCACAAAACTTAGAGCAAGCTATTCCTACTATGGAAAAATTAGCTACTTTAGTCCCTGACAATGAGGACTATCAAACGGTGCTAGAACGAATGAAACAAGCTCAAGAAACAGCGAATTCTTCAACTCCTCCTCAAGCTCCGCCAGAAGCTAGTAATTCTGACTTAGACGAGCCCCTTCCCCTGATTATTCCTGAAGCTGAACCCAATCCTTTATTAAATCCTGAATCTGAACCCAATTCTAATCCTTTTTGACGACTCCCAAAGCCTTAGCTTTGCTAAGGCTTTGGCTTCTCCAAACTCTTGAAAGATGAAGAGAATTAAGTGAACGTGAGTTCGGAGTTAGGAGTTCTCATGTTTTAAACGAGACAATGAGGGTTTGAGGCTGCTGATTTGAGTCATCAGAATTAGTGTTCATCCTGCTCATAAAGATATGAAAACGGGACAAACTTAGTCAGTTAAAGCAGTCCGTCAAGGGGATATTTTTGTGATGAAACAGTGTAAAATAGTCGAACAGGACAGGTAAACTAAAACATATTTTAATTTAGGGTATCAGATTAACTCTTTTCAAGAGAATCGTTTAAAAAGATGATCCAGGCTTGCTTAAAAATTCAATTTCTTCCGATGTACTAATTCGTCCTAGAATTTTATTTCGGTGAGGAAAACGTCCAAATCGCTCAATAATTTGATAATGATGACCAGCAAACTTTATGGCACTTTGACTATCAGGATCATTGGATAGCATTGAAAACAAAGCGATGGCTTGCTGTTGATGAATTAAATTTTCACTATGTTCATAAGGTAGATAAATAAACCATCGTTGTACAGGCAATAGTTGACCATCAAACTGACGAGAAACTGCATATTGGGCAAGTTCTAAGGCGTGATTATCTGTAGCGAATGATTGAGGTAAGTTACGAAACATATTACGAGGAAATTGATCAAGTAGAAGAATTAATGCTAAACAACTTAATGGGGTATCTTTCCACTCGTCTAATTTTCGGCTCACTGCCTGTTCATAAACGGGCAAAAAAGTATCGTGCACTTGTTGATCAACCTCTGAATCTTTGATAAACCAAAATTTTCGAGGTTTTCCGTAGTCAAAGTCTTCAGGTTCCCCAAACCAAAAGGCTAAAATTTTTCTCATTTCATTATTTTGAACCAATAGTTTTCCTCCTAATTGCGCCCATCTCATTACGATGGGTGATCGCTGTTAAATAGTAGACAAGTTCTCTGTTTGGGCCACGAGATGATGAAGATGATGAATTTGTTTTGAGCTATGTTTGTCAGTGCCACCAATCTTGATGAATTTTTCTGAGTTCTATTTTACTACTTATATAAGGGTTCTCAGGATTAACAACCATTGGGGGTGAATTTAAAGGCTGAGACAATATATCAAGAATTTCAAGTTTTTTGGATTGTGATAAATGAGACCTTCTCAGCAAATTAGCTGCATAATCTAAGTTATTATGCACTCTTCCATAATTAGCACTATTTGTTCATTGCCATATCCAATCGACCAAGAGAAGAAAAATTTTCCTTGTTTCAAGGCGCCAACTTGAGATGGAGGAAATTCTCAATTCTCAATTCTCAATATCTGGGTTTAACTATTAACCGTCGATGGGGTTCTTGTCCTCGACTTTCTGTGGCTAAGTCTTCAATATTTTTGAAAAATGAATGGACCTGACGACGTTCGGCTGAGGACAAATCCATCATTTCCATTTCTTGACCCGTTTGACGAACTTTTTGGGCAATCTCTTCGGTTAAATTCTTGAGTTGTTCCATACGCTGCCAACGATACCCATTAAGTTCTACTGTAAACCCTTGTTGTTCTACAGAATCTGTGGTGAGATTGATTAAGGTATTGGCCAGATATTGTATTGCATCGATTCCTTCTCCTTTTTCCCCTAATAATCTTGAGATTGATTCTGGGGGCATTTGACTCTCGTCAATAATTAACCAACATTCTTGTGTTCCTTCTAGATCATTTTCTCGATACTCAATCTTAACCTGCGAGGGAAAACCCATCAATTGTAAGAGTTTTTCTAACCATTCTTGACCGATTTGTATTTGTTGTTCCATAGTAATCACCTAAACCGACTTTATCACCTATCGTGTAAATTGGTTGACAAAAATATTCTTGACTTCTGCTTTGATATTTTGTCTAGCTAAAACGCATTTAGGTAATGCGCTTTAGCTTATCTCATCTCTTAAGATGTCTTTTCTTTCTTCTTAGAACGTTTTTCAAAGGGAAGTGTCTGCCGTCCCTTTTCTGCTTTTTCTTGCTCTTGAACTAACTTTTGCAGGTTTTCGGGTAAAGGTTCGCGCATTAAAATAAGGGTTTGTAGGGTTTGAAAAATATTGGCAACCACAATATACATTAAAACCCCCGCAGGTAAGGGGAAAAAGAGAAACATTCCACTAAAGATCAAAGGGGTGATCTTATTAATGGCCTGTTGTTGTTGGGCCCCACCACCGGAAGAACCAGATAATTCTTGGTTAATGTAAATACTGGCACCGAAGAATAAAATCATCCCCAGAATATCCCAGTTAATACTGCCATCGTCATTGGTTACGCCTACTTGACCTAAAGCATTGATGAACAGAAATCCCGTATTAGCAGCAATTCCGGGAATGGTAGCCTGAATTGTGGCTTCCCCTGGTGCTAAAGCTTCAATAGTACCATCTTTGTTGACTGTGAGCCGTTCCGCCCCTTTGGTAATCTCATAATTAGCACGAATATCACTCTCAGGGTTTTGTTCCACTAATTGAGACAAGGAAAGTCCCTCGTTGGTTTGGAATTCAACGGTGGTTTTTTCCCCCACCGCCAATTTATTGCCCCCAGGTAATAAGGCCGAAATGGGATAGTGAACTCCATCGCTGACATAAATGTTGCTGGGTTTGGTGACAAAAGGCTGGGGAATGATTCTTTCAATTTGCTCTGAGGGAAAAATTTGTACATCAACGGTATAGTTAATGTTAGCAAAGGGCGACCCCCGTAAGGTGGCAAATAGAGCAAAGAGAATGGGCATTTGTAATAGGAGTGGTAAACAACCTGCTAAAGGGTTGCCAAACTCCTGCATCAGTTTCCCCATCTCTTCCTGCTGTTTAGCAGGATCGTCTTTATAACGACGTTGAATTTCTTCTTGTCGTTCTTTCATCAACGGTTGGGTAATTCGCATTTTTCGCATATTCCGAATTTGTCCCGCACTTAAGGGGTACAAACCGAAGCGAATCACCAGGGTTAAGGCAATAATTGCAAAACCATAACTTGGCACAATCCCGTAGAAAAAATCTAGGATTGGCAGCATAATATTTGTGGAAATAAATCCGATACCAAAATCCATTCGTCTTAGTCCAAGTAATTCCGCTAAGGGGTGAGCTTTTCTGTAATCTATTCAATAAGAGGAGTGAGCAACACAAGGGTTATCTCAATCCTGATTTTGATTTTAGAAGTTATTGGGCCGTAATGGCTTCAATGGGTTTTCCTGTTTTGTCTGCCACTTTTTCGGCCATGTAATCATAAATTTCTCGGAAGCGAGGAACAGCACGCATTTCTAAGCGACTTTTATCTCTGAGGGTAACTACTAGATCTCCCCATAACCCGATACCACGAGGAATCTTGGCAATTTTAACAATTTCACCATAGATGATATCTGTGCGATCATTGCCCATCCAACCACCAGTAATAGAAATACGGCGATCGGTAATTCGATAGCGCAACCAAATCGCCCGCACGATCGCACCCACCGTCAAGGGTAAGCAAATTACGGTGAATCCTAACAATATATTAATGATTAAATCCCCAAGGTGAGGGCCTCCTTCATAAAATGTGTTCTCTTTTATACCCATAAATTATCTCGGCTTTAATTAACAACTCTTTTAATTCTCGCAAAAAATGTTCATATTTGCACTCTTTTGTGTTACTCTTAGCCACAATAACGACTTGATACCCTGGCATGACCGTCGGCAGGAAAAGACGAATCACCCCTTTAATTTGTCGTTTTAAACGGTTACGAATCACAGCCTTTTTACTTACCTTTTGACTCACTGAAACTCCAAACTGAGTGGGGGCATTTTTCTCTGCTAGATTGGCTTCAAAAAACACCCGCATAACCAGGTGCGAACTTTGATAGCGTTTTCCTCGGTTATAGACGGTTTGAAAGGCTTTGGGGCTTCTCAGACGATGCTGTTTGGGTAATCCCACAGTTGCCTATGATGGTTTGGATAATTGCAACGCTCCTCAATGTTTAGACGGATAAGCGATGTCTTCCTTTTTTACGTCTAGCTTGAATGACTTTGCGCCCGTTACTGGTTCTCATCCGCGCCCGGAAACCAGATGTTCTTTTTTGTTTACGATTTGTTCCCCCCAAGGTTCGCTGTGTCACGATTTTATTCCTCCAACATTAAATACACAGTCTACCATTGTAACAGGAAATCAAGATACTCAACAAACCCCATACTATGTATTGATCAGCTACCAAAAGATAGATTAATGGAAAAATAAAGAGATATTGAGCAAAAAACCGCCAAAATATCCTAATTATTGACAATAATTGACCAGTAAACAAGTTTGAATGATTGTCTATTGGTTCATATTTTTTTAGATTATGTTTAGTATATTTATCAAAAAAAGTCAATTAAAATACTATTTTATTGATAAATTTTAACAAGCTCATCCTGAGAGAAAAAACTGGTTAAAATAGAGATGAGAATTAGGGTTAAAAATTTATGGTAGCGACGACGTATGAAATAACCCCAACGGTCAATAGAGAAACAGCATTTATCTTGTGGTTTGAAGAAGTTGGCAGTAAAGATGTTGGTTTAGTGGGGGGAAAAAACTCATCTTTGGGGGAAATGATTCAACAATTACAACCTAAAGGTGTTAACGTTCCCACCGGATTTGCAACTACTGCTTATGCTTATCGTTACTTTATTGAATCAGCCGGATTAGAGTCAAAATTAAGAGATTTATTTGCTGATTTAGATGTAAATGATGTTACCAATTTACAAGAGAGAGGACAATTAGCCCGTTCTTTAATATTGAATACCCCTTTTCCCAAAGAACTAGAAAAAGCTATCGTTAAAGCTTATAAAATGCTTTGCGATCGCTACAGTCATGAATGTAGTAAACTTCATGAAAAGTACCGCCAAGAATGTCAAATAGAAACCCAAAACCTTGATGTAGCCGTTCGTTCTAGTGCTACTGCCGAAGATTTACCCGAAGCGAGTTTTGCCGGACAACAAGAAACATATCTCAATATTCATAGTGTCAAAGGAGTTCTAGAAGCCTGTCATAAATGCTTCGCTTCTTTATTTACGGATCGGGCAATTTCCTATCGACATCATAACGGCTTTGATCACTTTGCCGTTGCCCTTTCGGTAGGAGTACAAAAAATGGTTCGCTCCGATTTAGCTTCCGCAGGGGTTATGTTTTCCATTGATACCGAAACTGGCTTTAAAAATGCGGCCTTAATTACTGCAGCCTATGGGTTAGGAGAAAACGTAGTTCAAGGTGCTGTCAATCCCGATGAATATTATGTCTTTAAGCCTACTTTAAAGGACAATCATCGACCCATTTTAGAAAAAAGAGTCGGTAGTAAAGCCGTCAAAATGATCTACGATACAGGAGGCTCAAAACTCACTAAAAATGTTGAGGTTTTGCCCCAAGATCAGGAACAATTTTGTTTAGATGATGAAGAGATTTTAAAACTAGCAAAATGGGCTTGTATCATCGAAGATCACTATTCCCAGGTTAGGGAAACCTATACCCCAATGGACATTGAATGGGCAAAAGATGGACGTACTGGAGAACTTTTCATCGTTCAAGCCCGCCCAGAAACTGTACAATCCCAAAAAGCAGCCAATGTCCTCAAAACCTACCAATTAAAAGACCATAGTACCGTTGTTGCTGTGGGGCGTAGTGTGGGGGCTGCTATTGGTCAAGGAAAGGCCCGTGTTATCTTAGAAGCCAGTAAAATTGACCAATTCAAATCCGGAGAAGTGCTTGTTACCAACCGCACCGATCCTGATTGGGAACCGATTATGAAAAAAGCCAGTGCCATCGTCACTAACCAAGGGGGGCGCACTTGTCATGCTGCGATTATAGCCCGTGAAATGGGAATTCCAGCCATTGTCGGTTGTGGAGATGCTACAGATAAAATTAAAACTCGTGAAGAAATCACCGTTTGTTGTGCAGAAGGAGACGAAGGAAGGGTATATGAGGGGTTATTACCTTTTGAAGTTGAAGAAACCCCTTTAGATAATTTACCTGTTACCAAAACCCAAATTTTGATGAATGTAGGCAACCCAGAAAAAGCCTTTTCTCTTGCCAATATTCCCGCCCAAGGTGTCGGTTTAGCCCGTTTAGAATTTATCATTGCTAACCATATTAAAGCTCATCCTTTAGCTTTAATGAAGTTTGATCAATTAGAAGATGAAGCGGTTAAAGAACAGATTACAGAACTAACCAAAAGGTATGACAATAAACCGCAATTTTTCGTCGACAAATTAGCCCGTGGGGTAGCAACCATTGCAGCTTCATTCTATCCGAAACCTGTCATTGTCAGGATGTCTGACTTTAAATCTAATGAGTATGCAAACTTATTAGGGGGACAAGAATTTGAACCGAAAGAAGATAATCCCATGATTGGTTGGCGGGGTGCATCTCGTTATTATGATCCCATGTATCGCGAGGCATTTGCTTTAGAATGTCAGGCCATGAAAACAGTACGAGATGAGATGGGTTTAGTCAATGTTATCCCCATGATTCCCTTTTGTCGTACTCCAGAAGAAGGCAAAAAAGTGATTGCAGAAATGGCAAAACATGGACTTAAACAAGGGGTTAATGGGTTGCAAATTTATGTCATGTGTGAATTACCCAGTAATGTTATTTTAGCGGATCAATTTGCCGAAGTATTTGATGGTTTTTCCATCGGTTCTAATGATTTAACTCAGCTTACATTGGGGTTAGATAGGGACTCTGCTTTAGTTGCTCAACTGTTCGATGAACGCAACGAAGGGGTGAAACGAATGGTTAAATTAGCGATAGAAACCGCTAAGAAAAAAGGTCGTAAAATTGGTATTTGTGGTCAAGCACCTAGTGACTATCCAGAGTTTGCTAAATTCTTAGTAGAATTAGGCATTGATTCGATGAGTTTGAACCCTGATTCTGTTTTGAAAACATTGTTAATGGTTGCAGAAGTTGAGAAGGGTTAACTCAACTTTGTAGGGTGGGCAATGCCCACCTAATTGTTTGAACATGGAGGAATAAAAAAATAAATAGAATTAAAGAATTTATTACTTCACAAGAATATTAATTGTACTATAATGTTATAGCCTCTCAAATAAGTTGAAAATTTACTGTAAATTTAGTGAACTAGGTTAGTATGGAAAACCTTTCTATTGATAATGCTGTTAAGGCTGTTACTTGTGAAATTAATCTTGGAAAATCCGTTTTGGACGCATATATGCTTCCTGATGGAGAAAAGCGTATTGGTATTGAAAATATAGGAGTTGCTTTAGGATACCTAACAAGCAAGGTATTTTTTCAGCGAACTGAATTGGAATCAACAACCTTAAAAGAATTAAAAGAAATAGGGTTTTCTGGAAAACAAATATGGGTCAAAACTATTGGAAATGATGATGCTAATAGAAAAACCATTGGCTTACGAGATTTTATTAAACTTGTAACTTATGAAGCCATATCTAGACGCAATAAAAAAGCAATCATTCTCTTAGCAATATTTGCTGAAACTGGTTTAGAGAAAATCCTAGAGGATGTTTTTGCTGGTAAAGAAATTGATTTCCTTTTGGAAAAAATTGTTCATTACAGTAAATGGACTTATGAAGAGTTAGAAGAAGTATTGACCTATAATAGACAGGAAGTTCATGCTCTCTATCCCTGGTCAAATTCCTAATTTGTTTATTAAATTAGTAAAGTAGGCAATGTTCACTTTACTCACTTATCTCCCAAAAACAGCAGGAATAACTATTGCTGCCGTTGCTGCAATAATTAAACTAAAAGCCAAATTAACCACTTGTTGAGAGGCTTTTTGATAAGTTTCGATACGAATCTCAAACTCTTTCAGTCTTTGATTAATATCATCGGTTTTAGCTTCAAGATGATCAAGTCTCTGCTCAATACCTCGATTATTCTTTTCAATTAATTCTTTGATTTCTGCTAATTGTTCAGATTCAGTCATGATGAGTTCCTGATAATGAGATGAGGTTGAAAAATTTTTAAGCTAGGCACTTCCGATAGTCCTAATAATATTATGGTCAGTAACTTATATAAAAAGTTGTTATAATGGACGTTGATAACCTTAGAAGAAAATCTATCCTAAAAATAACCATTAGGAAGAAAGTTGCTAAGTTATCAGAGAAAATAACTTGATCCAGACCCAGACAAAAACGGTATCATAAAAAATAAACCCCTATTATCGTTATGGCAAGTGTAGCAAAATCTCCATATACAAAAGAACAAATTTCCGCTTGGCTGAGAGGTTTACTAACTATTGCTTGGTGTGATGGTGACTATGATCCTCAAGAACAGAAATTAATTGCAGATTTAACACGAGATTTAGCCATCGACGATCAAGAAGTTGTAATCTATCAATCGATCGAACCAGAAGAATTAGCAGATATATTAGGTGATGATCCTAATACTGGAGAAAACTTCTTAAGAACCGCCGTTTTAGTAGCGATCGCCGATGGTATTTATTCTGCCCCCGAATCTGAATTATTACATCGCTTCAGTGACGCTTTAGGGCTAAAAGTAGAAGCATTAGAATCTTTAGAACATACCCTTTGTGAACCCCAAGAAGCCCATCCTCAAGCCCAAGAAATCCCTAATTCAGCCCTTTTAGTAAGTCCACCCCATCCTCACCCGGATTTATTGCATCCCCTCAAAGACTGGTTAGACGGAATGGATATCCATGACCCCAGTTTAGCCCGTTTTATTTGTAAGATGGTTCCCCCGCAATGCCCATTTGAAAGGGATGTTAAACTATTTGGTCACAAAGTTGTTCATATTCCCCCTCTATGCAAACTAAATCCTTTGTACGAACAGTTAGTCGGTTTAAGATTTCGCGCCTTGTGTTATCTCGCTGATGAATGTCAAGAAGATATTTCTGAGTTTACTTAGACTATTGAATTCTCCTGTATCAATACTGTTCGATTAACTCCGAAAACTTGATCAGGTGGTGAGTGTGGGAAGAGTGGGAAGAATTAAGAAATAGTCAATCTTTTGTCTTCCCTATCTCCCTTATATTGTTCACTATTATGATCTCATAAATCTAGATACATATTGCTTCTATTAATTTTCACACTTTGATGATAATTAGACTAAAAAATCATCTTTTACTGTGATTTTTTTAATTGAGGAGTGAAGAGTATAATAAAAGAACAGTAGTATCAAATATTAAGAGTTTAACCCATGAGTCAAACCCCCATAAATGTAACCTACTCATTAGAAGAAGTGTTAGGAGATATTAAGCAAAGCATCAAAGAGGTTAATACTAAACTAGAAAACCTTGATAAGAATGTTAACACCAAACTAGAAACTATTGAAAAAAATGTTAGCATAAAACTAGAAAAGATTCAGAAAGATTTAACGGACTTAAAGGTAGAAGTAGCAGAAGTCAAAACCGAATTAAAAGGAGTAAATAAGTGGGTAGAATATCAATAATTTCTTAATCGTTCCATTGCTATTGGGGTTATTGTAGTGTTAACCAGTTGTGTAATTAGGTTATTTTTTCCTAACTTCCTTAACTTTCCCCATTGAGAGAAAATTTTTTTTCTTCTTATTAATAATTAATAATTAAGTCTTAATAGCACTATGGAAAAAATTCAGCAGCATTTTGTAAAGCTGTCTCTCCACATTCTCGGACTTTTAATAATATATAAAGTTAAGAGTTGGGGGAAATTAACCCCCAAACTTTCCCTTAAATAGCCTTAGAAAAAGACTGCTCTTTACGTCCTTTCAGATAAGGATCAAACACAGCAGCAATGTTTCTAATTAACCAGCGGCCTGTGTTAGTTACTTCTAGGCGATCGCTATGTAAATGAATCAATCCATCGGCTTCTAAAGGTTTAAGATCGATTAATTCCTGAGCAAAATATTCATCAAAATCAAGATCAAAATGAAGATTATATTTTTCTTCAATGCGATCTTTATACAGTTGAGATTGACACATCAATTCCATAATCACTGCACGACGAATTATATCATCTTTGCTCAAGGCAACCCCTTTTTCAATAGGTAAATGTCCTTCATCTAAGACTTTATAATAGTCCTTAATCTTCTTATGATTTTGAACATAAACATCATGTAACATACTAATTGATGTCATGCCAAAAGCAAAAAGATCGGATTCTGGTTTAGTAGTATAACCTTGGAAATTACGATGTAGATCACCTTCTGCTTGGGCGATCGCTAATTCATCATTGGGTTTAGCAAAGTGATCCATTCCAATGAATAAATAATTATTATTGTTGAATTCTTCAATGGTCATTTGCAAAATAGCTAACTTTTCTGACGCATTGGGTAGTTCATCCACTGGTAGATTTTTTTGCGCTGGTTTAATCCAAGGAATGTAAGCAAAGTTAAAGACAGCAATGCGATCTGGATCTAATTCTATGGTTTTTTGAACTGTCTTTTTAAAAGTGTGTCGGTTTTGATAAGGAAGTCCATAAATAAGATCAACGTTAACACTTTCAAACTCAGCTTCTCGCATCCAACCCATTACATTAAATAGCATTTCTTCGGGTTGAATACGATTAATAACCTTCTGTACTTTAGGATCAAAGTCTTGAATACCAAAACTAATACGATTAAACCCTAAATTTCTCAAGAAAAAGACTAAATTACGATCAAGGTATCTGGGGTTAACTTCAATAGATATTTCAGCATCTTTATCGATATTAAAGTTTTTAACTAAGGTATTAAATAATTGATCAATTTGAGATTGGTTTAAATAATTTGGGGTTCCACCTCCCCAGTGAATTTGATTTACGCTACGATTATCAGAAATTAGTTCTGCGGTTCTTTCAATATCTTTTATTAAATATTCTAAGTAAGGAGGAGCCACTTTTTTATTGCCTGTAATGATGGTATTACAACCACAAAAATAACAGGCCGTTTCACAAAAAGGAATATGGCAATAGAGAGAAAGAGGGGTTTTGTTATGGTTTCCTGCTGCAATTCCTGCACGAAATTCTGGTTCTCCTACTTTAGTTTTTAATTCTGTTGCAGGGGGATAACTGGTATATCTGGGTAAA
The DNA here is from genome assembly GCA_030064935.1 of Crocosphaera sp. GTDB lineage: Bacteria > Cyanobacteriota > Cyanobacteriia > Cyanobacteriales > Microcystaceae > Crocosphaera. The sequence continues at coordinate 18,613 of JASJEA010000074.1, forward strand.
GATTTATCGTATTTTTTGATTAAATCTTGATCAAATTCTATAGTTTTAGCTGTTAAGTTCATCGTCTTCATTAACCTCTCAATGGTTGGGGATAATAGGATGGATCGAGCATAAAAAAATGGGGAAGTCAGTGGCTTAAAAATAAGAAATTCATCTCTTTATTTTTCTGACTTCCTCACCATTAAAATAACAGGATTAAAGGCTTATTCTGCGACGGCTAAATTGTGGGGATGACCATGAGGATGTTCGGTGGCACCAGGAATTTCTTGACGAGTAATGAGCTCGAAAACATGATCGCCAATGGCAGCTTTTACATCAGCTTCCAACTCATGAACTACATCACGGTTCAAGGTGAAAGTATCGTTTGCTTCATCAACAATTTTTTGTGCTAAGGCTTCATCAACAGGTAAAGAATTCAAGCCATCACGATATTTTCCTTTGAATTCACGTCTGGCTTCTGCTGTGGGAATTTCTTGAAATTCATAGAATTGAGTTCCTTGATTTTCAGGTAATTCTAAGGCGGAGCGCGCAATATTTTTTAAGCTTTGACCTCCAGATAAATCACCCATATAACGAACATAAGAATGGGCAACTAATAAGGCCGGTTCACTATTAGAAACTTCCCGAATTCTTGCTACATAGGTTTGACCAGCAACAGAAGGGAAAATATCCGCAGCCCAGTTCTCGCCATAGTAGTATTCTAGGTCTTTTGCTAAGCTTGTTTTACGGTTTAATTCGGGAAAATAAATTTTACTAACAACAGGATGATCTTGATGACGCTCTAACTCTTCTTCTAAAGTAGAATACAAAAAATAAAAGTCGGCTAATAGTTTCCGGAAGGGTTCTCTTTCCACAATGCCTTTAAGAAAACACTTAGTAAAGGCTGTGTTTTCTGCCAAAGTGTGAGAATGACTGGTTCCTTCCCGAAGCTTGAGGGCTAAATTATTACTCATGATGAATACCTCTTAATGGCAGTTAGGAGTTAGACCTTAGACGAAAAATGCTCTCTCTGTCTGAAGCTATAAACTTACTGCTGTAATTTCTATTTCAGTTTATTACTATACAGTTATATTATCACCTAGCCGCTAAACGTAGTAAAACTTAACATATAGTCTTGTTCTTTAAACCCGATTTTTTGATAAATATCCTTCCACTAGAATATCCCTATCTATTTGATGTAAAGTAACATCTTCTAAGGCTAAAGCATCAGACATTTTTTCTAATCCTAAATCACCCACAGGAGAAGCAGCAGATGCGCCCCCAATAATTTTAGGGGCAATAAAAGCCATAATTTTTTGAATCATTCCTTGAGCGATTGCTTTAGCTCCTAGAACTCCCCCACATTCCCAAAGGACAGTGGATAACTCTCTTTCGTATAAGACTTCCATGACTTGAGACGGGGTTAAAGGGGATAATTCCATCACTTCTACCCCTTTTGATCTTAAAATGGCTTGTAAATAAGGATTTTTGCCCCATTCTGTAAAGACAATCGTAGGGGCAACTTCCACATCCCAGAGGTTGGCTTCTTGGGGTAGGTGAAGGTTGCGACTCATCACCACTCGTAAAGGGTTAATCCCTGTGGCTTGATGAAGGGTTAAATGAGGGTTATCCCGTCTGACTGTATTGCCTCCAACAATCACCGCATCACAACCCGCTCGGATTTTATGGACTAATTTACGCGAAGCCTCTCCTGTTACCCAAGCACTGTGTCCGTTAGTCGTAGCAATTTTACCATCAAGAGTCATAGCATATTTCAGAATACCAAAAGGGCGATGATGAAGAATATGGTGGCAAAATGCTTCATTTAAACGACGACAGGCAACCTCTTCAACTCCTACTACTACCTCAATCCCTGACTCTTTTAACTTGGCAATACCTTGTCCCGATACCAAAGGGTTAGGATCAATCATCCCCACCACAACTTTGGCCACCTTAGCCCTGATTAAAGCCTCTGTACAGGGCGGTGTACGACCATAATGGTTGCAAGGTTCCAAATTTACATAAACTGTCCCTCCTGCAGCATTTTCCCCAGCATCTTGTAAGGCAAATACTTCTGCATGGGGTTCTCCTGCTTTAGGATGAAATCCCTCCCCAATGATTTCCTCATTTTTGACAATCACCGCCCCCACCAAAGGGTTAAGAGAGGTATAACCCAACCCACGACGGGCTAAGGTTATACATCTTTGCATCATCTTTTGATCAAAGTTATTGGCACTCATAAGTTTTGCAGATGGGAAGACAGAGCAATTATAACTTTTCTCTGAGTGGGGAAATCTACTGAAAGTGGTTGTTGACACTCTCCCGTTAAATCAAAGATTGTAACGGGAGATTCTTGCTTCTTTCAGATTGCCTCGTAACTAGATGCTAATTTCTTAACACCCCCGTCCGACCGACTCC
>JASJEA010000278.1 GCA_030064935.1 Crocosphaera sp.
TAGACTTAGGCTTCCTTGAATTTGACCACATTCATACCCGACGTTTCCGCACAGGATGCCCGACGCTTCAGGAGGCGCTTGCTCTATCCAACTGAGCCACAGCCCCAATTTCTGTCTTTTATTTTGACATACCCCACTGCACTTATGGCGAGGGAATTTTGATTGAGCAACTAAGTTGCTGTCAACGCTATAATTCTAGTCTAGCAGAATTACGCTTTAAAGGACAGGATTATAGACCCATTTTTGATCAACGAATTGGGTGGAGAATGTGAAAAAATGAATAATTATCAATATAGTTAAAGATTATTCCAAGTGTCAGCAGCATCTTTTAAAGCTTGTTCAACAGTTTTTTTATTTAACATGGCAGCTTGTAAATTTTCATAGATAATCTTTTGTAATTGATTAATATTATCCTGTGGGGGAACCAATATTTGAGCCTCTTTTAATTGTTCTGCACTAATGGCGATCGCTTGGGATAAGGCTGTCGATTCTGTTGAACTTTTTTGTTCTTTAATATAGGTTTCTACTGCTGCAACCGTTGAAGGTAAAACATTAGCTTGTTTCGCAAATGCTAATTGATTTTTTGTATTGGTCACGAAGGTAGCAAACTCAATTGCTTCTTCGGTTTTATCGGTACTTTTGGGAATAACTAAATTCATCACAGCAACATTTTTTTTGTTTGTTTTTCCTGTAATTTGAGGAGAAGCAGCTGATACTTTAGCGATGGTTGGAGAATTTTTTGTAATGATAGGAAATGATTCTGCTCCTGTCGATAATAGGGCAACTTCTCCCGATTGATATAAGTCTATAGCATGGCGATGACCTTGGGTTAAAACTTCTGGAGGCAATAATTCTTTTTGATATAAATCAACCCAATATTGAAACGCTTTTAACCCCTCTGGACTATTGAAGGCTGCTTTTCCTTGGTCATCAAGTAAGGTAACTCCCATTTGTACTAAAGATTCTAATACTTCTCCAGAATCCCCAGGCACAAAGGTAAAAAACATCACATACTTTCCTGTTTTTTCTTTTAATTTTCTGGCTACTTCTGCTAGTTCAAAAAAGTTTTTAGGAACTGTTTTAATGCCTCCTTGTCTCAGTAATTCTTGATTATAAATAGTTATTTGTGTAGTCAGATACCAAGGTAAACCAAAACTAAGATTATTGACCGTTCCTGCTTGCCAAATATTGGGTAAATACTGTTTTTGTACATCAGAAGAAATATGATCTTTTAAATTTAACCAAGCATTACGACTTGCTAATTTAGAGGCAAAATTAGGGTTAAGATTAACAATATCAGGGGCAGTATTAGCAGAAACTGCGGTTAATATTTTACTTTCCATTGCTTCCCAAGGAATATCAATCCAACGCACTTTTACCCCTTCATGATCTTCTTCAAATTGTTCTATCAATTCTGTAAAATAAGGGGTAAACTGGGGTTGTAGTTGCATTGTCCAAAATTCTAACTCTTGACTATTTACGGGAGTTTGGCTAGAATTACAAGTAATGAGCAAGGTTGATATTAATCCCAGAAGTCCCCATAAAGCCAGTTGACTGAATTTAAGCAGTTTACCCATTGTTGATGATTATAAAAAACGGTTTTAACATTATTACATAATTCGATTCGATACCTAAAAAACCTGACTCAAATAGTAGGGGCTGTGTTAACGAAATCAGAAGTTCCACTGCGAAGTTCCGGCACTGTCGCACAGAAGTTGTTTTTAACTCACGTTTTATTCAGGGTTCAACAACGGTATTAGGCTAAAATGAAAGGAGTGAAACCCAATCCTGAATTGTAATGGACGTTATCCCTGCCATTGATCTTCTAGAAGGGCGTTGTGTACGCCTTTATCAAGGTGACTATCAACAATCCCAAGTTTATAACGAAAATCCCGTAGAAGTAGCTCGAAAATGGGCTGATGAGGGAGCAACTCGTTTACATTTAGTCGACTTAGACGGAGCGAAACAGGGAAAACCAGTTAACCTAGATACCATAGAAGCTGTTGTACGAGCTATTTCTATACCGGTACAAGTTGGAGGAGGTTTACGGGATCGCAATAGTATCGCCCAACTGGTTGAACTAGGGGTAGATCGCACCATTGTGGGAACCGTTGCCGTAGAAAACTCCGATCTTGTTAAACAACTCTGTCAAGAATTTCCCGGTAAAATAGCCGTTGGGATCGATGCCAGAAACGGTAAAGTAGCAACGAGAGGGTGGCTAGAAACATCAGAAGTCTTGGCCACTGACTTAGCCCAACAAATGGCAGAATATGGCGTAGCAGCTATCATTTACACCGATATTCACCGCGACGGAACCCTACAAGGACCCAACCGTGATGCGTTGAGAGACTTAGCCAATCATGTCGAGATCCCTATCATTGCATCAGGAGGAGTTAGTTCCCTCAGCGATGTTTTAGGGTTATTATCCTTAGAACCCATAGGTATCACCGGTGTGATCATTGGTAAAGCCTTGTATACTGGAGATGTAAGCCTGACGGAAGCGGTTCGTGCAGTAGGGCCTGGACGTTGGCAAGATATTCCCCCCGATCTGGGATCGTCTACCCTTGGTTAGAAAAAGTGTTTCAACTTATACACAAAGTTATACATTGCGCAAACACTTATCCTGAGATTAAGTTCTACCATTAGCAGTAGTAACTAACTATCTAGTTTCTTGTACAGAGTCCACAGACTATGAAACAGACCATTTTGACTTGGTTAAATCGTTTATTAGTGGCTGATGTTTTTTTAATTTTCTTGGCTTTTTTCTGGTTCGTTGCCGCCGTCATTGGTCGTTCTGTTGGTATTCCCCTTGGTTTCGACCTTTGGTATCAACTTTGGCAACCCCTATTTAACCCCGCCATTGGTATTCTCTTTTTAGGGGCTATTCTCAGTTGGGGAATCAATAAAATCTCTCAAAAACTCGACTCTAACTCTAATCCAAACTAATGCTTATGAGTTCATCTTATCAACAAGGGAATCTCGTTGAGTTAGATATTAGTGATCTCAGTCATAGTGGAGATGGTGTAGCTAAGTTAGACGGGAAAGCAGTATTTGTGGCTAATACAGTCACAGGCGATCGCATTATAGCCCGTTTAACCCATGTCAAGAAACAGTACGCCTACGGAAAATTACAACAAATCATCTCTTCATCCCCTCATCGCATCCGTCCCAACTGTATTGTTGCCGATAAATGTGGGGGATGTCAATGGCAACATATTGACTATAATTATCAATTATCTGCTAAACAAAGTCAAGTGATTCAGGCCTTGAAACGCATTGGTGGGTTTGAGTCTCCATCGGTTTTGTCTCCTTTACCTTCTCAGGCAATATTAGGTTATCGCAACAAAGCAACCTATCCCCTAGGGCGTTCTCAGAATGGCACTGTACAAGCTGGATACTATCAACGCAACACCCATCAACTGATCAATCTTAATCAGTGTCCCATACAAGATACCCGTCTCAATCCTATTCTGGCAGAGGTTAAACAAGATATACAAAAACAAGGCTGGAGTATTTACAATGAAAAAACCCATCAAGGGAAACTACGTCACCTAAGTCTCCGTATTGGCCAACGAACAGGAGAAATACTACTAACTTTGGTTAGTACCAGTCAAAAACTAACTCATCTTGAACAGCAAGCACAAATTTGGTTAGATCGTTATCCGAATTTAGTAGGGGTTTCCTTAAACTATAATCCCTATCAAGGAAATAGAATTTTTGGCCAAGAAACTTTTAATATTCTTGGTCGTCACTATCTAGTAGAAACTTTTGCCCAACTACCTTTTCAATTGGGCTCTGATACTTTTTTTCAAATTAACAGCGAAGCGGCAGAAACCCTTTTAGGCTTTTTATTAGAAAAACTATCTTTAAAAGGATCAGAAAATATCGTTGATGCCTACTGTGGAGTGGGAACTTTTACCTTACCTTTAGCCACAAAGGTTGCTTGCTCTGTTGGGATTGAACTCAACCCTCATTCTATTCAAAAAGCAAAAATTAATGCCAAAATTAGTCAGATAAACAATGTGCAATTTTATCAAGGAACAGTAGAGGAAACTTTACCATTGCTTAATCTTTCTGCCGATATTGTTATTCTTGATCCACCCCGTAAAGGCTGTGAACCAAGTGTTATTGATACCTTAAAAGCTATCAAGCCACCAGTGATTATCTATATTAGTTGTCAACCTGCTACTTTAGCTCGTGACCTAAAAAAATTATGTCAACAAGATGTTTATCAATTAGAGTGGGTGCAACCGATTGATTTCTTTCCCCAAACTCCCCATGTCGAATCAATTGCTCTAATTAGACACAATAAGACCTAATATGCTATAATAGTATTAGTTATTAAGTAATTACATTTTGAGCGTTCATTTTTTCCTAAAGGTTTTGTTAAAAATTGAATTTTGTTTACATTACCAAACCTTAAACCAATGTTATAGCCCATCTAATTTTTTCTGAACTCCAAGAACTTCCCGATATAAACCCATAGACAGTTGTTTTAACACAAAACATCGACAAGGTATCAATATAAAATTTAAACTAGAGGTGACAGCCCGTGCTTACTATTTCCCTACCGCCCACTAAGCGATATGGTCGTACAATGAGCTTCACATCAACGCTCTATCTGTGTCCCGTTCTTGATTTATTATTAACAAATATTCCTCATGAAATACAACCAGAAATTAGACTAGGACTACAAGAAGCACTGGTTAATGCAGCCAAACACGGAAACAAACTTGACCCCAGCAAGTCTATTGTTGTCCATTTCTCCATTACCAAAGATAAATATTCCTGGGTGATATGCGATCAGGGCAGAGGAATTTCTTCTCAATGTAGTTGTTCAGAGCATCACCTAGAAGAATTACCCCCCGACGAGTCAGAAAATGGTCGGGGGTTTTGTTTGCTTTATGAGATTTTCGACCAAGTTCAATGGGATCAACAAAAAACTCAGTTGAAGCTTTGTAAACAAGTTAAAAAAAGTAAGCGAAGGGCTTTATTAGCTTAAAGGGGTGGATGATTGGAATTGACATCTCCTTTGGTTGAAACACAAAGGATTCTAAGCGGATGTTGTGAAGGTGGTTAAAAACACACCTTCACAAC
>JASJEA010000279.1 GCA_030064935.1 Crocosphaera sp.
AGCCTAGATAACTGGCGTAGGGGAATACCCCTGTGGGCAGAAATATCCCGTCGTGAGTCGGGAAGCCCACGCTATACTGCCTAGCAGTTAGCGTGGGAGGATGTCACACCAAGTCATCAATTCCTGGCTCCGCTCCGAGGCTATGGTAGAGAATTTGTTTTTGACCGGGGATTTATTAGCGGTCTCAAAAACTATGGTTTCCTGAAAAGGCGGGGTTTTAGACCCAATTGTTTTCCATAAGCAAATCTAGAATATAATGGTTTGTTGATTCTTAAGTTCCTTTGTTTTCCCTGTCCACCCTCCTCTGTCAGTAAGCTGTAGAATAATAGAAGTGATTCTCTAACCCTTTATAGGAGGGACTTATTTTGGATGAACTACGTGCAGCCTTAGAAATGGCCACAGAAGAAGAGTTACGTCAGTTGACTCAAGTTCTTTTTTGTCGCAAATTTAACCCTCTTGATTATTTACAAACCCCCGATCCTATAGAAGTACAAAGTCGAGACTTGGATAGCTGGTTAGATGAGATTGAAGCGAGGTTTCGCTTCTTGGCTTCCGATGGCTTAACGGTATTAAAACGCAAAACCAAAGCTTTTAGTTATCGTCAAACTTTAATCCGCGTCTGTCATTATCTCAAGATCCCTTACGCTAATGAAATGTCGACGACGGATATTGAAGCAGATATTTTCTTGCATTTATTGGGTAAAGCTTGGAAAAAAATGCCCCCTGAGCAACAAGACACCTTGATGCTACAGATACAAGAGGCTTTGGCTACATCCCATATCCCTGATGCTTTACCAGTACAACTACAGCATAACCCGATTAATCTCTTACTCAAAGGAAGTAGTGCCTTCGCAGTTAATTCTATTGTTAAACCTCTATTACTCAAACATATTGCCCAACAGTTTGCTCTCCATTTTGCCCGCTATCAAGTTGCCCAGCAAGCTATGATTAGGGGAGGGGCAGCCATTGCCAACCAGGTGGCTGTTAATAGTGCGAGCCGAGGTATGGCAATGACAGCAGCCCGTTATGGAGTTGTTAGAGGGGTTTTATCTTTTGTTGGCCCGGTGTTATGGGGTTGGTTTGTGGCGGATCTGGGTTGGCGGGCAATCGCTACCAACTATGGTCGCATCATTCCTGTGATTTTTGCCCTAGCTCAAATTCGTTTAACTCGTGAAGACTATTGGGAAGTTGCTTAATTTTTACTTAATATAAATTACCTTAATATGAAAAAATTGAATAATACCAGTGCTCTTAGAAATACTCTAAAATTTGGAGCATTTTTACTCCCTTTTTCGGCTGATTTTGGAGCAACGGCCTTGGGTTTGGTTTTATTATTTCTCTGGAAGAAAAATTACTCAAAAATCTTGAAGAATTCAATGAACCTATTATTGGGTTTTTTTTTGATTTGGCTAGTTCTTGTCTCTTTGTTAGCAAATGACCCACTACGCAGTTGGGAAGGCTTAGGGAACTTTCTCCCTTGTTTATTGATGATAGCATCGTTCCCTATCTTTTTCAACAGTTTTTTGCGTTTATATCAACTGGCTTGGTGGTTGGTGTTAACTTCTATTCCTCTGTGTTTTTTGGGGTTTCTGCAGTTGTTTGCTGGTTGGGGAACCCCTTTATTTCTCCATAGTCTCGGCATTAAGTTAATTGCTTATGGAAATCCTGATGGTAGGATGTCTTCTTTGTTAATGTATGCCAACACATTAGCATTTTTTTTAGTGGTTACGTTTACTTTATCTATTGGCCTGTGGATTTTACACTATAACCGTTATAGGCAACTACAAAAATACCACTTTAATTGGCAATTATTTTTGCTTACAGTGTCCATTTTGTTTAATGGTATCGGACTAATTTTGACTAATTCTCGCAGTGCTTGGGGACTAGCCATATTGGCCTTCATTGCCTTTACCGTCTATTTACGATGGTATTGGATTATTGTTTTAATTGCTATCGGTATTTTAGCAGTTTCTTGGGCCGCTTGGTTTCCTTTTGGTCAAGAGATAATGCGTCAAATTGTTCCTAGTTATTTTTGGGCAAGATTAACGGATGATTTATACGATGATCGTTATGTGACGGCCTTACGAACTACTCAATGGGGAGTAGCTTGGAAGATGATGTTACAGCGTCCCCTATGGGGTTGGGGACTGCGTAACTTTACCATTATTTATCAACAAGAAATGAATGTTTGGATGGGACATCCTCACAATCTATTTTTAATGTTGTTGGCGGAAATTGGAATGATTGGAACTCTACTATTAAGTAGTTTTGTTGGCATTATTTTAGGGGAATCTGTTATTTTAATTAGAAAAATTTTTCAAAGTTTAAATGATAAATCGATTCATAAAAAACAAGAACAAATTTTATTATTATTTACTTATTTAGTGGCATTTAGTTTGTGTATTGTTTTTAATTTGCTCGATGTTAGTATTTTTGACTTAAGAGTTAACTTAATTGGTTGGTTATTATTATCGGCGATCGCTGGAATTACTTATGAGAGCGATCGCTTAACCGTAGCGACTGATTCCAAAAACTAATAGGTTGTGGTTATACCATGAAACACTTTTGCAAGAGGTCTATGAATTAGCTAACAAAGACAGGGAATACTACCGATTACGCAGACAATACTCCAGTTAGATGGGCAAAACCCAACTGTCGCAATGAGATAATTTGCTGAAGTCGTGCAATGTCTTCTTCGCTATACATTCGATATGATATTCTGCCTCAGTGCCATGGGAGGGGATCAGCAAACCAGTCTCGTCGTAGTACCTCAATGTCCGAATAGATAGTACAGTCTGTTTTGCCAAGTCCCCGATTTGTAAAAGCTTTGGCATAGGTTAGCTCAACTCCTATTTCTCAGAAGATTACGGTTAATAACTCAATGCTAAAGAATTACGTAACGTGAGACTCAAGGAGAAGATTAAAAGATTTACTTCTAATCGAAAATAATTATGATTAAAGGGATCACAGAAGTTAAAAATGCAAGTAACATAAAAGTAATCGTTAATATAATTTTGTTATTGTAAATTTATGTAAACAGTCAACAACACAGAAAAAATGGAAGCCAATAAACTGAAGGTTAGAAATATTGATCTACCAACCTTGGGGATTGGGACTTGGGCATGGGGCGATAGTCTCTTTTGGGGATATGGCTCTAATTATGGAGAGAAGGAAGTTAAGGATGCCTTTGAAGCTGCGATTAGAGAGGGTGTAACTTTTTTTGATACAGCAGAAGTCTATGGTTTGGGTCAATCAGAAAAATTATTAGGAAAGTTTTTAAAACAAACTTCACAACCGGTACAAATAGCCACTAAATATTTCCCTTTACCTTGGCGATTTAATGGTGAGGCTGTTGTCAATGCTTTAACGGCCAGTCTTGAGAGATTAGATGTTCAACAGATTGCTTTGTATCAAGTTCATATGCCTTTTGACTTTTTTATGGGTCAAAAAACTCTGATGAAAGCTTTAGCGACTGAAGTCAAACGAGGTCGTATTCTAACCATAGGAGTTAGTAATTATTCAGCTACTCAAATGCAACAAGCTCATGAACTTTTAGCAGAGTATGATGTTCCTTTAGCGGTTAATCAAGTTCGTTATTCTTTATTAACTAGACAGATTGAAAAGAATGGAATTTTAGAGAAGGCTCGTCAGTTAGGCGTAACTATCTTAGCTTATAGTCCTTTAGCCCAAGGATTATTAACAGGAAAATATACCAGCAATAAAGAAGTTACAGGAGCTAGAAAACTGGATTCTAAATTTTCTGACTCTGGTTTAAAACAGATTGAACCATTAATTAGTCAGTTAAAACAACTGGGAGAAAAATATGGAAAAACGACGACTCAAGTAGCACTTAACTGGTTGATAGCGCAAGGAAATGTTATTCCGATTCCTGGGGCTAAAAATGCTAGACAAGCCATTGAAAATGCAGGAGCAATGGGCTGGCAACTAAATGATGAAGATGTTAAACAACTGAGTTCACTTTGAGTTAATTATCTATTTCTACAGAAGGAAGCATCCCCCCATTTTGAAGCAGGAGAACATCAATAAATTGCCGTTAAGGTGATAGATGATATGCGTAATGGATTATTGGTTGTTAAGGATTTAAAGGAGTATTAAAATTATGAATAATTCTAATAATAATCAGTCCCCTTGGACAAATTTAAAAGACTTAGTTGATAAGAATCCTCTCATCATTATAACGACAATAGCCATAACCTGTTTTGCAATGGGATGGGGAGTTCATGAAACTCTTGAAAATCTTACTGATGGTAAACCTTTAATTACTGTCTATAAACCTATTAAAGCCAGAATAATTGAGCCTAAAAATGGGGATGTTGTTGAACGATGGGTTGATGTAAAAGGGGAATTAAAAGGAGATTTACGTTCTGGAGAACAGATATGGTTAGTAGTACATCCAAGGCAAGATGAAGCACATCCTGAGTCTCATGGTTGGTATCCTCAAGAAACTAATATTTCTCCTGATGACAACAATCAATGGCAATTCAAGGCAATAATTGGTCAAGAAGGAAATGAAGATTCAAATAGAAAATTTGACCTTGCTGTTGTCAAAGTTGAACAGGAGGGGATTCAACAATTTAAAGACCACTTAAATAATGGATATCCTGAACAAAATCTCCCTACAGATGCTATTCAATTAGGAGGAAAAATTACTGTTATCAGAAAATAGTTATACTGAAAATTAAAATGTCCAACAATGAGGAAAAATAATGACTGAATCTTCCGAATCTACAAAATCTCAACAGACAGAAGGAACATTAAAACCCGAATCGACAACCAACACACATTTATCTGAGTCTTCGGAAACAATATCTTCTCAGTCTCCAAAAGTGTTCCACCCGTAAATTATCCCTTGCTCGACTCAGAGCTTATGCACTAATAAGCAGCGATCGCACATCTGAGTCCGGTCTAAGACAGGGATGCCAAATCGGGGTATGGACAGGATAGTGCGATCGCCCAATTATCTGATAATTGGGCAATTGAGGGATTGATACGGTTCTCCTGAAATACCCATCGTTGGGGATAAGACAGTAAAGCGTCCGGTTCCTAAACATTCCCCGACATGGTTTCCCCCAGG
>JASJEA010000071.1 GCA_030064935.1 Crocosphaera sp.
CCAAATCTCTACGCCCTAACCAACTGTTACCTTGAGTACCGTGAACCTATTGCTAGGGATTCCTCAAGCCTCGATTTCAGCGATAGCGAATCCAGGTAGTTGACCTCTATCTGTGAGGTGAGTCAATTATATTTTTCGAGTTTTAACTATATAGTCAGTAATGATATATGAGGAATGAGAACCTATTAGGAATAAAAGTATTATGTCTCTGGATATAAATCCTTTTCGGTACTTAATACTGTTAAATGCCCTTGGTTTTTTCCGAAAACTGCAACCTGATTCCTATATGTGATCAAGTCTTGTTCCACTTTTTTATTCTAGTTTTGAAATAAAAATTGGTCAAAAATTATTAGATTTTTTTAAAATCTTTAAATTAACTATAAAATGAGTTGCTATGGTTGATATTTTTGACAAAATTCTTGTATTAACTTATAAGGATTATAATAAACTTACAAAATTTTCACTCATGAATGAATAAACTAATTATTGAGACAATAGGAACTAAAACCTGGTTTTTTAAGGCAGGTTTTAGATTTAGTTCATGACATAGAGAGTTAAATTAAGTCGCTCTCTTATTCTTCTTCTTCCCCTTGAGAAATAGCAAAGCTCAGAGAGCCCAATTCTAATTTTTCACGCACTTGTTGTTCAATGGTTTCGGCAATTTTGAGATTCTCTTCTAAATATTTGACAGCATTATCCCTTCCTTGGGAAATGTTGTCCCCATTGTAGCTATACCAAGCCCCTTTACGGGTAACGACATCACTTTGTTCAGCTAAATCTAACATACAGCCCATCTGAGAAATTCCTTTACCAAAAATGATGTCAAATTCAGCAATACGGAACGGTGGGGCTACTTTATTTTTAGCGACTTTGACTTTGGCACGAATTCCATATTCTCCTTCACTGCCTTTTTTTAAGGTTTGAATACGACGAATATCTAAACGAACCGAAGCATAAAATTTTAGTGCGGTTCCCCCAGTGGTAACTTCAGGACTTCCATAGGTTACGCCGATTTTTTGTCGTAACTGATTGAGGAAAATGACGACACATCCTGATTTACCAATATTTCCGGCAATTTTACGGAGGGCTTTACTCATTAAACGGGCCTGCAACCCCACTTGAGTATCCCCCATTTCTCCCTCAATTTCTGCTCTAGGTACTAAGGCCGCAACAGAGTCCACCACCACAATATCAACCGCCGCCGATCGCACTAATTGATCGACAATTTCTAAAGCCGATTCTCCTGTATCTGGCTGAGCCACTAAGAGGTTATCAATATCCACCCCTAAGACACCTGAATAGGTTGGATCTAAGGCGTGTTCTGCATCGACAAAAGCAGCAACACCGCCTGCTTTTTGTACCTCAGCGATCGCATGAAGGGCTAAGGTGGTTTTCCCAGAACTTTCTGGCCCGTAAATTTCTATGATTCGACCCATAGGAAGCCCTCCCCCTAAGGCCAAATCTAACGTTAATGCACCCGTCGACAGGGTTTCTACCTTCATTCTGGCTGCGTCTCCCAGACGCATAATCGAGCCTTTACCGAAGTTTCGCTCAATTTGGTTAAGAACTAGGCTTAAAGCTTTTTCTTTATCAGGATTGTTTGTAATAGCAGCCATTAACACCTCTATCTACATCTTTATATTTAGTACAAAAGTATTTATCCATTATAACGCTTTTTGCGGTGGAGGATAGGAAAGTTGACAATTTTGTTATGTTCTGTTGCCGTCTAGGGTAACATCTTGGAGAAACTTTGCAACCTAGAAAATTTGCGGAGTTGAGGGCAAATCATTTTTAGAGATATAAGTTTTCTGGCTCCCGTATTGACTTATAATAAAACTATTTTGAGCAAAAATCTGATAGTTTAATCTGAGTGTTCACTATCGATTCATCTTTTTTTAGGAGAACTGTAGGAAAAACGTCTTATGTCTATTATCTTTCAACTTGTTTTAGCGGCCCTAGTTTTCTTTTCGTTTGTGATGGTGGTTGCGGTCCCTGTGGCCTATGCCTCCCCCCAAAACTGGGATCAATCTAAACCTTTGTTGTACATTGGTTCTGCCATTTGGGTTGTTTTAGTGTTATTAGTCGCCGGTTTAAACTTCTTAGTTGTTTAACTGGATGTCGGGCAGAATTCCCCATCTTCAAGGCCTTACCGCAGTAGGTTGGGGTAGTTTACTCATCGTCTGAGATCGCGATGCCCCATCTTTCGTTATGCTTAAAGGTGGGGATTTTTTTATAGGATATTCACAGCCAAAATTATGACCATTTTCGAGGGAACCTTTACCCAAGATCCGTCTGCTTTACGTTTTGCCATTGTCATTGGACGTTTTAACGATCTAGTAACGGACAAACTCTTATCAGGGTGTCAAGACTGTTTAAAGCGTCATGGAGTTGATGTTAACCCCCAGGGCACTCAGGTTGATTATGTCTGGGTTCCTGGCAGTTTTGAAGTTCCTCTGGTGGCCCGTCAATTAGCGTTATCACAAAGATATGATGCCATTATTTGTTTAGGGGCGATTATTCGCGGCCATACGCCACATTTTGATTATGTGGCGGCAGAAGCAGCGAAAGGGATCGCCGCAGCCGGGTTTCAGACGGGAACCCCTGTGGTATTCGGTATTTTAACCACAGATACCATGCAGCAAGCGTTAGAAAGGGCCGGAATTAAGAGTAATTTAGGTTGGAATTATGCTTTAAATGCCTTAGAAATGGCTAGTTTAATGGGTCAATTACAAGGTCAAATTCCAGCCAATAATTCTCAAGCTTCTTTGCCCGCATCTCAATTAAAAGAGCCGATGATTTCAGAATAATAGCAACATCCAGTAGACTGCTGTATGTCAGATTTATATGTTTCTTGGGAAGAGTATCACCGTCATGTTGAAACCTTAGCGGTGAAGGTTTATCAATCTCAATGGCAGTTTGAGCAAATTGTTTGTATTGCAAAAGGGGGTTTACGGGTTGGGGATATTCTCAGTCGTCTTTTTGATATTCCTTTAGCAATTGTTTCGGCCACTTCTTATGGCGGAGAAGATAATCGTTCTCGTCAACAAATCAAAATTGGTCAACATTTAGCCATGACTAATTATCAACTAGGATCTTCTATATTATTAGTGGATGATTTGGTTGACTCTGGAATCAGCCTACAAGAAGTAACTCAATGGTTGTCTCGTCATTATTCTCATATTCAAGAACTTCGCACCGCCGTAATCTGGTATAAAAGTTGTTCTCAGTTTCAACCCGATTATTATGTGGAGTATTTATCAGATAATCCTTGGATTCATCAGCCATTTGAACGCTACGAAACCATGAAGCTTGATGAGTTAATCGGGTGAGGTTTCACTTCTGCCCCTAGCTCAAAAGAATAACCTATGTGTCTTACAAGTATAGTAACTGCTATCAAGGCTTTACGAATGTCATAATGAATAAAGTTAAACATTGAGGTTAAACGTAAAGCCATTGACTCAAAATAAGCTTCAAGCATCCTCAAACCATCATCATCAAGATACGCCTCACACTCATGTTCATAGTGAAGCCTCTTTAAAGCAAATTATTAACCGTCTTTCCCGTATTGAAGGACATATTAGAGGGGTTAAAACAATGGTGTCAGAAAGTCGCCCCTGCCCCGAAGTTTTGATTCAATTGGCGGCTGTTAGAGGTGCTATAGACAGGGTATCACGTATGATTTTAGACGAGCATTTGAATGAATGTGTTGCCCGTGCTGCTCAAGAAGGTAACATCGAAGAAGAATTACAAGAATTAAAAGCAGCTTTAGATCGTTTCTTACCCTAATTAATCAGCTAGAATATTAGTATTTTGAGGGTTAACTGTGAGTAAAATAGAGTATGAAAAAGACTATTATAGTTGGTTGTTAGAAACAGCATATCTATTAGAAGAAGGAAGATTTTCAGAGGTAGATGTACCTAACTTAATTGATGAAATAGAATCGATGGGGAAAAGCCAAAAAAGAGCAATTGAGTCTTATTTAAAGGTATTATTACTACATTTACTTAAATGGAAATATCAACCCAGTTATCGCTGTGGCAGTTGGAAAGCATCTATCCGGAATAGTCGTTGGGGAATTAATAAAAGAATAAAAGAAAGTCCTAGCCTGAAAAATTATCCAACAGAAGTGATAGAAGAATGTTATAAAATTGCCAGAGAAAATGCTGCTGATGAAACTGGTTTACCTGTAGCAATTTTTCCCAATAGCCTCGAATTTAAGATTAAAGAGGTTTTAGATGATGCTTTTTTGCCAAATATTTAAGGATGAATAATAGTTTATTGGCTACTAAAAACCTGCCACTATATGGTAGAAGAATTTTGATAACAGCCCCCCGTAATTATGCTGCTCGTTTCGCTACTGAAATTATTAATTATGGTGGAATTCCTATAATAATGTCCACCATAGAAACTTGTTATTTATCATCCTATGAAAAGTTAGATCAGTGTTTACAGACTATTCATCAATTTGATTATATTGCTTTTACCAGTCGTAATGGAATTAATGCTTTTATTCATCGTTTACAAGCCTTAAATATATCTTTATCCTGTTTAGATAACTGTAAATTAATTGCCATTGGAAAAGATGCTCAAAGATTAGAAGAAATAGGGTTAAAGCTGGCGTTTATTCCCCAAGAAGCTAGCCCTAAAGGCATTATCTTAACCTTAGCCAAAATTCCTAATATTCATCAAAAAAATATTTTAGTTCCTATTCCTAAAGTTATTGGTATTCCTGAACCCGATATTATTCCTAACTTTATTCAAGGATTAGAAAAATTAGGCATAAAAATAACCCCTGTTGATGCTTATCAAACTCGATGTTTAGAGGGCTGTTTATATGAAGTGGAAATTGACTTAATCAAACAGGAAAAAATTGATATTATTGCCTTTAGTAGTACCGCAGAAGTGGAAGGGTTTTTACAAATGGTTAATAAAATTAAAATCCCTCAACAATCTATTATTGCCTGTTTTGGTCCTTATACAGCAAACAATGCCAAAAAATTAGGTTTAAGGGTTGATATCATTGCTAAAGATTATAGTTCCTTCAGTGGGTTTGTTCAGGCGATCGCTGAATATTTATCTCCTTCTCAAAGTACGGGAATCTACGCCTAAATAGTGGTCAAAACCGAAATAATAATTAAAATAAACGAGCTACCATAGACAGTGAAGGGAGGCAAAAGCAGTCAAACTTCATCAGAAACGATGAGATTCTAAATCGGAGGTATTATATATGGCACTCGTACGTTGGGAACCTTTCAGAGAAATTGATAGCCTACAAAAAGAAATGAACCGTTTATTTAACACCTTGTCACCTAGTGAATTAATAGCTAAGGACTTTGAAAAATTATCCTTTGTTCCTGCGGCTGAAATGAGCGAAACGCCAGAAGCAATTGATCTCAAATTAGAAATTCCTGGCTTAGACGCAAAAGATTTGGATGTTGAAGTCAAAGTTGATTCTGTTAGCATTAAAGGCGAGCGGAAATCAGAAGAAAAAACCGAAGAAAACGGTATGACTCGCACAGAATTCCGTTATGGCAAATTCCATCGTGTTATTCCTCTACCCACTCGTGTAGAAAACAACAACGTAACCGCAGAATACAAGGATGGAATCCTTCATCTAATTCTTCCGAAAGCAGTCGAAGAAAGGAACAAAGTGGTTAAAGTTAACATTGGTTAGATTGATCACCATTCTGTTTCTTTCCCAGTTTAAAACAGAAGAAATATAGTAATGGGGTGAGTAAAACTCACCCCAACATTATGGACATTAATTAGTCTACAAATTTCCTTGATTTTGTAATTTTTTGCTTCTCTCAACCAAGTAAGACATTTATAATTCAAGCAAATTTCATAGAAAAAGCCCACTAAAAAGTAGGCTTTTCAATCATAAAAGTAGGCTACATCCCTATTTAATCATGGGAGCCTTAACCGCCATATCATAGCGGGAAGCTACTTCCATTTCTTCCACTAAACTAGGAACAGAGTGACGCAAGATTGTCGTAAGTTGAGTCGTGGTTGAATCATAAATTTGCGTGACAATTTTTGGATACAAACCAATACCAATGATGGGAATCAATAAACATCCAATAATAAAGACTTCTCTGGGTTCTGCATCAATGAGTTTAGTGTGGGAAACTAACTCTTTATTTTCAGGTCCATATAACATTTCCCGTAACATGGACAGTAAATAAATAGGGGTTAAAATGACACCTACCGCAGCTAAGAAGACGATGATTACTTTGAAAGTAGAATTATAAGCATCGCTAGTGGCAAAACCCACAAACACCATTAATTCTGCTACAAAACCACTCATTCCGGGTAACGCCAAAGAAGCCATTGAACAAGTGGTCCACATAGCAAACACTTTCTTCATCTTTTGTCCAACACCCCCCATTTCGTCTAACATCAGGGTGTGAGTACGATCATAGGTTGCCCCTACCATAAAGAAGAGACTCGCCCCAATTAAACCGTGGGAAATCATCTGTAACATCGCCCCACTTAGTCCAATATCGGTGAACGAGGCAATACCTATCAACACAAACCCCATGTGAGAGATGGAGGAATAGGCGATTTTCCGTTTTAAGTTACGTTGGGCAAAGGACGTTAAAGCAGCATAAACAATATTTACTACCCCTAGAATAACTAACACAGGCGCAAAATAAGCGTGGGCATCGGGCAACATCCCTGCATTCATCCTTAGCAGCGCATAACCTCCCATTTTTAGGAGAATCCCTGCCAGTAACATATGTGCAGGGGCCGTCGCTTCTCCGTGGGCATCTGGAAGCCAAGTATGAAGAGGAAAGATAGGTAATTTGACCCCGTAGGCAATGAGAAAACCAGCGTACAAGAATAGTTGTAGATTGAGCGGAATATCCTTGGCGGCGATCGCACTCATATCAAAAGTTACGGTATCCCCGAAAAAGGCCATGGTTAAAGCCCCAACCAGGATGAATAAGGAACCACCTGCGGTATAGAGGATGAATTTAGTGGCTGCGTATAAACGACGTTTTCCACCCCAGATGGAGAGAATTAGATAAACTGGGACTAATTCTAATTCCCAAACCAGGAAGAACAATAACATATCCTGTACAGCAAAGACGGCTATTTGTCCGCCGTACATAGCCAACATGAGGAAATAGAAGAGTTTGGGTTTAAACGTGACAGGCCAAGCAGCCATGGTTGCTAAAGTAGTGATAAACCCGGTTAATAAAATCAGAGGCATGGCCAACCCATCAGCCCCCACGGACCATTTTAGGTCAAGTTGAGGAACCCAAGCGTAGCTTTCCACTAGCTGTAGGTTAGGGTTACTGAGATCGTAGCCTGTATAAAACGCATATACAATAATGGCAAAGTCGATTAAACCAACTGTTAAAGCGTACCAACGGACAGTTTTGCCGTCTTTGTCAGGAATGATGGGTATCAATAACGCTGCCACAATGGGAAAGAGAATAATGGTAGTTAACCAGGGAAAGTTAGCAAGGTTCATGGATATTTTCTAAGCATTCATCAATATTTTGGGTATGGGTAGAAGTTAGTCGGGGCTTAATATTATTAAGCCTGTAAAGGAGTCAGGAGTTAGGAGTGATCTAACCATCAATCAAATAGCTAACTTTTTGTAATATCCTGTTCCTTTGTTCCTTTTTTTCTGACACAAGACCCGTTAAGGTATGATCGTGGTGAGAGCCTAAACTGCGAGGACAAATGACAATCTAGACAATCTCCATTACATCCCTAAATTTAACAAGATTTTTCTAGAGATACTATTGTAAAAATCTTAAATTTTTTGAAAACTTTAATCATATCAGGACAATGATAACTTAAATTAATTGTTTGTTTGATTTGTTACTATTTTATAATTCTTAATTATCCATTCTTAATTATTTATTCTCAATATGGCCTTATCTTCTATTCTTCCTGCTAAAATTACATCGATTGTCCCCAATTCTATCGCCGAAGAAATTGGTTTTGAAGTGGGTGATTCTATTGTGTCTATTAATGGAACTAAACCTCGTGATTTAATAGACTATAATTTTCTGTGCGCTGATGAATTTTTAGAATTGGAAGTCTTAGATAGTCAAGGAAAGCTCCATCAAGTCGAAATTGAAAAAGATTACGATGAAAATTTAGGTTTAGAGTTTGAAACGGCTTTATTTGATGGATTAATTCAATGTAATAATCGTTGTCCTTTCTGTTTTATTGATCAACAACCACCTGGAAAAAGAGATACTTTATATTTGAAGGATGATGATTATCGTTTAAGTTTTCTTTATGGGAGTTATTTAACTTTAACCAATTTAACTGAAAAAGAATGGCAACGTATCGAAGGAATGCGATTATCTCCTTTATATGTTTCTGTTCATGCAACGGAACCTGATATTAGGATAAAATTATTAAAAAATGAACGGGCAGGATTAATTAAACAACAGTTTAAATGGTTTCAAGAAAAACGACTACAAATTCATGCTCAAGTTGTTGTTTGTCCTGGAATTAATGATGGTATTCATTTGGAAAGAACCCTTAAAGACTTAGCCGAATTTGCTTTAGGAGAAATTCCTGCTATTCTATCAGCAGCAGTGGTTCCTGTGGGGTTAACTAAGTTTCGTCCAAGGGAGGATAAATTAATACCTGTTAGTCAACAAAAGGCCAAAGAAGTTATTCAAAAAGTTCAAAGTTTACAAGAGGTATTTTATCAACAATTCGGCAGCAATTTTGTTTGGTTGGCTGATGAATGGTTTTTAATAGCTCAAGAGGAATTACCTCCAGAATCGCATTATGAAGACTATCCTCAAATTGGTAATGGAGTGGGATCAATTCGTCAATTTATCAAAGAATTTCAAGCCACTGCTAAACAATTACTACCGCAAAAAATAGAAAAGCCAAAAACATTGACTTGGGTGGTAGGAAACGCCGTAGAAAAAGCTTTTCAACCTTTAGTTAAACAATTAAATCAAGTGAAAAATTTAACTATTAATTTAGCTGCATTAAATAGTGACTATTGGGGACAAGAAATTACAGTCACAGGGTTGTTAACGGGACAAGATATTGTTACACAATTGAACAATAAAGATAAGGTTGATGCAATTTTACTACCGTCTATTATGTTAAAAGATCATGATACAGTTTTTTTAGATGATATGACTGTTGAAGAAGTTTCTAATCGTTTAAAAATTCCTATCATAATTGTTGATAGTATTACGACTTTAATTGAAAATTGTTATTCATTCAATATGTATTCGTGACAACTTAAGGCTGTAAATCAGATGTCAAGCCAGTTTTGCCTCACAGGTTTATTCCAAAAATTAGTCAAAAAAGGAAGGAAAAGGTTAGCGTATTTTTTCCGCTAACAAAAATATTAAAACTCTCTAGCGAAAGTTCGACTAACGTTTTATTTTTATTCTAACCAAACACAAGCTTTTATTATTCTAACAGCAAATTTTTTCGTCTTTTCTTCAATTTAAACTTTCGGTTTATTGATCATTTCATTACATAAAATACTAACTTAATTTTACCTCGCTTGAAACTATCTCAAACGTAGTGATCTTTGAAATGAGAGGGATCTTCTTCTAAATCTATCTCTACTTTTAAGTCTGTTCTGGTGGCGATCGCTTGCCATTGCTGTTGAGTAATAGGGTAACGTCCCATGAGAAAGGAGGAAATAGTTACATCATGTTGAGGCCTTTCGTTGTCACGACTGCTCTCTTCGGTTTCAGGTGCGCCCATTGTAAAGGTACCATCAGGGATTAAAACCATTTCCAAAGGGACTTTATCTTCTTCGCGAAAGAAGACCCTCAGCTATGCTGACGGAAAGTATCACCAAAGTAATGATAAATCAAGGATTTCAGCACTTTTTTAAAAAGCTAACGTGCAAAATTGGGATGCTCTCCATTGTGGAGTGCCGAGTCTGGGTTAAATTCTTGACAGGTTAGTCTTCACATAATCAGCTAGCCTAATTGCTAAAGCTATAATTGTTAGAGTCGGATTTGCGTAGCCACCAGTGGGGAAAACTGAACTACCTGCGATAAACAGATTAGTCATGTCGTGAACTAGACAATTAGGATCGACAACTCCTTGTTTTGGATCTATATGCATGCGTGTAGTTCCCATATGATGTGAGGCTCCTCGGTTTCCAATTGTTGGATATCGGGAATCATTCAGGTTCCAATTCTCAATTTCAAAGTAGCCAAAGCCAGAACGTTCGAATTCTACTTGTAATATTTGTTGAGTACGTCTGACACTGTCTATATCTTGCTTCATCAATAGCCGTTCTACCTTAATTCTTCTACATCCCAACCAATCTCGTTCTTCTACTAATTTAACTCGATTATTAGGATTGGGTGCTTGTTCAATCAGGTGCTGTATTTCAAAATTAGAAAATTGTATATGTTTATCAGATAAATTAGACCATCCTCCTGCAGCAATCCTAGCATAATAGTAAGGTTGACTCGAAGTCAGTTTTCTTCGTAGAGCATTAATGGCGTGTTTAGAACCGTAATTGATTATTTCTCTTATATTTTGCAAGCTTTCTAGAGGATGTGTCTGTTTGAAAGCTGGCGAACTTAAAATATCAATTAATTTTAAAGTTCGACGTCTGAAATGAAAAGTTTTATGTCTAGGAATAAGGTAGGTAGCTGAGTTTAATAAACCCTCATTGAGCAATATATTAGGATGTAACGAAAGTTTTCCTATTATAGCAGTACCATTAACTCGGTGTAGATCATAGAATCTTCCTTTATGGAATAGATCCTTATTTTTAGGGAATAACACTCCCGATACTATTTGAAAGTGATCCATAAAAAATCTACCCACTAAATCGTGAGAATTACCCAAACCAGCTTTTTTGATTTGATCTGAGAGGAGTAATAAACGGGCATTTTCAATACCGCCAGTCGCCAAAATAAAAAGTTTTGCTCTTACTCCAAATTCCTTCCCACTCATGGTCACCGTCCGAATTCTAGTAACCGTGCTTGCTGTGTTGTTGGTTTCAATTTCAACAACGTTTGCGTGATAGTAAATAGTAATATTTCGTGATTCTTTAATCTTCGTTAAATACTGCTTCAAAAATACATCTCGTGGTCCAAATTGAAATACGGTATTAATAATACGTTTATCCTTAAATTCAAGACCACCATCTTCAAAATCTTGCCATACATTTCCTTCGTAATTAAAAGGCCCAATTTGGCACATTCTATGTGCTCTTTCATAAAATGGATCGATATGATTCTTGCCAAAAGGCCAGCCACTATAAGGTAGCCAATCTCGTTTCTCAAAATCAATCTTGTCCAAAGGAGCATACCTAACCCCTATCTCATTTTCACCAATCTCAGCTCCCCAGTTATTTGCAGTTCCTCCTAATTGTCGGATACGTGAATGGTACGGATGAATTGGTTCACCACTAGGACCACTGTAGAGAGATTGAATATTTTCATCTTTTTGTATGCCACCACTTTCTAGGAGAATGACAGAAAACTTTTCTTCAAGAAATTCGTTAGCAAGAGTGATTGCAGCCGGCCCTGAGCCCACAATACAGATATCAGCGTCTATATCTCCTTCTATATTTAATTTAGAAGCATCTATGAACATAATAAATACAGTGTATCTTGATTGATTTAATTAAAGACTTTTTTTATTATATACTAGGGATCCAATGATACTAAATTTGGTTCCCATACCTGCTTTATCAAAATAACCTAGATTTTTAGTAGAACCGAATTTAGTCAATTTTCTTAAGCAAACTTTGACAACCAGATTTGGTATGATTTGGAAACTAAGCTACAGTGAATTAGAATATGTAGACCTGAGGAGGCTTTTATTATTGATACTTCGAATCCAAACCTAGTTGGTAAAGTTATAGCAATCACTGGAGCTGGTAGTGGGATTGGTAGAGCTCTTGCTATTGGCTTTTCAGGTGACGGGGCTCTGGTTGTTGGTTTTGGTCGCACTGAAACTAGTTTGCAAGAGACGGCTCGATTAGCCAAACCTGGCAAGATGGAGTATGTTGTTGGTGATGTTACTTCAGAAGAGGATGTAGAGCTCCTCTTTCGGGTAACACTGCAGCGATTTGGCCGAGTTGATGTCTTAATAGCTAATGCCGCTATCTATCCTAAACAGAAGTTTCTGCAAATGTCCCATAGTGAATGGGCAAAAGTAATAGAAATTAACCTGATCGGAGCTTCTCTATGCTGTCGTAAAGCTATTCCAATCATGTTAGAAAAAGGCTATGGTAGGATTATTCTGCTGGGTTCTTTTGCTGCTCAAGCTATTGCCCCAGACAGTTCAGCTTATTCGGTGTCAAAGGCTGGGCTGAGATTACTGAACAAAGCTCTAGCCAAAGAAATTGACAGTAAATTGTACCCTAATGTGTTAGTAAACGAGCTGGTTCCGGGCGCTGTAAGAACTCAAATGAGCTCTAAGGGAGATAATCCAGAGGAAGTATATCCCCATGTCAAGTTTTTAGCTACCCTTCCTGCAGGTAGCCCTACTGGACGGATATTCATCAAAAACAAGCTCTATGAAGAAGATTATGGACTTAAGGCTCGATTCAAGCGTTTTCTGGGTCGGCTAGCTAATTTATAGAAGAATATATTTTTCACTGGAGTTTAGACTAACCTGCCAAAAATCACACCGTATATTTGTATTACTAAAAAAATCTGCGGTCTCGCTGCGCAAGTGTGGCTGCACCGCAACAAGTCTATGAAAGCGGAAGGGAGTGAGACGAAATCGCCAAATCAGAAAATTTGGTTTATTGAAACTTTCGCTTTATTGATCATTTCATTGCATAAAATGCTAACTTAATTTTACCTTACTTGAAACTATCTAAAAAAACACTTCAAACTTCTGTGCGATAGCGCACCCTGCTTCGCTGTGGAACTTCATTCAGTTCTTCGGAAAACATATACTACCCGAAAACCGTAATAGTTAAGACGAAACTCGCGCCTATTGAGGAAGCCGCGAATTGCGGAACGGCAGTAATTAGGATCGTAGTACCAAGAACCGCCCCTCAGCACTGAAGTTGAATCATTATCGTCTTTTTTAGTCAAATATTCCATATTTTTGTCAGTAAAATTATCAGATGGTTCATCATCAACCCAAGCACTACCATCAGTGGGTGCGTCTTCATAATTATCATGCCAATCATCTGCACACCATTCCCAGACGTTCCCGTGCATATCGTACAATCCAAAGGCATTGGGGGGGAATTGAGCAACGGGGATGGTTTCTTCTCCAAATTTGCCTTTCGGTTCATCTGCATAAGTGTTAGAAGCATCGTAATTAGCTAGTTCCCCTGTGATAGTTTCTCCAAAGTAAAAGGGTGGATAAGATTGACCTTTTTCCAGGTTTAGGGGTTCTATCATAGCCCGACAAGCGTATTCCCATTGGGCTTCGGAGGGTAGGTGATAGTCCCTTCCTGTAAGCTTAGAAAGCCGTTGACAGAATTCGACAGTTTCGTACCAGTTAACTTTTTCAACTGGTCGGTTATCCCCTTTAAAGTGTGATGGATCTTCTTTTAATTTGATGTTAACTTTTAAATCAGTTCGAGAGGCGATCGCTTTCCATTGTGCTTGAGTGATGGGATATTTACCCATGAAGAAGGAAGAAAGGGTGACATTATGTTGAGGCCGTTCATTACTATAACTCTCTTTTTCGCTTTCAGGGGAACCCATTGTAAAGGTGCCACTGGGAATTGCAACCATTTCGAGATCAATATCATAAGACAATTTTTCAGTGAAATAAGAAGCGGTGTAGGTGGTGGTTTTAATAATTTCACCACGAGGGTTGACGGTGGGGGTTTCAAATTGAAAAGATTTTAAATCAACTTCATGACTAGAATTCGAGTTATTGCTAGTTTTTAAAGTAAGATATTGGAGGTATTGATGACTGAGATCATATCTAATGGTTTCTTGATTCGTCCCGATCTCAACTATAGTCAAAAAACCTAGTAAACGTAAGTTTTCTAATCTTCGATAAGTCGCTATATTTCCGCCTTGTGGATGAGGAAAAAAAACAGCAACATCCGCTTGAGATGTTGTTTGTTGCTGTTTATTTCTCTTTTCAATTTCCTTTAAAAGTTTTCGTTGACCCTGATACAGTTTTTGTATTCTAATTTCAAATTCTTCAATTGTTGGTAATGATGGAGTGATAGGAGATTCTTGATTTACATAGAGGTTTGAGAGACGATACTTAACAGTTCCGGGTTCAACCTCATTCTTGGATGCTCTGTCCAATATTCTTAATAAACAAAGGTTTTCTAACAAGTAATAAGTACCATCATCTTTTTTGGGTTTACCTAACAAACTCGCTACTTCTTCCTCCGAAGTCTCTAGATCTTCTGAATCCTGTTTGTTCATCAAGTCAAGCACTGAATCTAAATCGTACTTTAACTCGTAAGGCATAATTTCAGTAACTTTAACCCGATTAAAAACTTTCCTAATGTAGTTGATGAAATCAGTTTTTTTTGCTTTTTGTAAAACTTTACCCTTATAATAAAAACCATCAGCAGCACTCAAAAAATATCTTTCTGCAAATTTGTGAGATGAAAAACCAACTATTGGCAAATAAACAGAAATTTTAAGGTCTTCTCTCAAAATATTAGTCAAGTCAATTCCGTCAACGTTTTCCTCTTTATAAGAGCTTTTTGGTAAGTTTTCATTAATTAAAATCAAATCAATTTTATGAGATACTACCTGCTCAATAATTTCGTTGACATTGTCAGTTCCTTTAACATTAATACCATAAGATGAAGATAATAATTCTGATATTTCTTCAATAATTCCTGGTTTATCCTCGACTAATAAAATAGTCTTCAATTTCTTGCTACTCTCATTAGTTTCATTTTCAAAAAAAACAGTATCTACCTCAGATTCAAAGTCAAATGTTTCTAGTTTCGATGTTTTTGATATTGTTATGGATTCTTTGGAAGTATTTTCAGTATTTTCTGTTTTCTCTTTAGTTATAGAAACATCTCTTAAACGCAACATTTTAAGAGCAACACCCCAACCATTAACTAAAGTAATTCTAATTTCTCCTTTAATATCCTTAGAGGCTGCGGTTAATAAGAATTTTGCTGGTCCATAAGTCCCCCCAAAGCGATGCAAAACAATGGCAGGTTTACCGATAGGTTGAATCTTAAATAAGGGGGTTGTACTTTCTTTTGAATAAGTATCAACTCGACAATAAATGGGATATTCTTCTTCTTCATAAAGCCATTTTTCCAAGTTATCGGTTTGTTTAATATCAATTTCCATCAAATATTTTTTATTAACTTCTGCTTCACGGGGATAGCGAATGATGGGTTGAATAGATAAAGGAATTTCTTGATTATTAACCATTTAGTTTCCCTCCTTTTCAATTAGCTTAAGTTTCGTCATCGGGTTGCCATAATAGATATACATAAAAGTAAAGAGAAATAAATATTTTTTGTCTAGATTCCGTCTGTCAGATAAAAAGTCTTGAATGGCTTTAAGTCTTATATTTTTTAAAATAGTTGCTACAGGAAGCTGGGGATTTTTTTGATATTCATCAAAGAAATTTTGAGAGACTCTCGCTGCATATTGATCGACTACTTCACATAAAGTTCCAATGACTCCATCGGCTCCTTTTTCTAGGAAAAAACTTGAAAAACCAACGCGCTCATCTGGATCAAAAATATTGAAATTTTCATCGGTTTGTAATCTTCCTGAATGACAACTATTCATAAAAATCAGACTAGAAGAATTAGCTAAGAAATCAAAGTCATACGCATATAAGTCGAGTAAAGATATTTGTTGTTTTTCATTTTCTTCTCCTAACATAGTTTCGGATATATTATTACCTAAAAACCCATGACTGGCAATAAAAACAAGACTAACATCTAAATCAAATGTATCTAAAAAGCCCAAGAAATTAGCAATATTTTCATGAACAATGGGATTAAAGGGTTCAATTATCTTTTTTTCTTCCCTGACACTGGGTAAATCTTTTGTATTAAAATAGGCAACGATATTTCCACAACAATTATGTTCTTCAACTTTGAGATCAATTAAACTATCCACATCATCTAAATTATCAGGCTCAGTAATGTCTTGCCATCGCACTGTAACCAGATTTGCTCCTATATGTTTATTCTTTGTAAGTTCTACAAGTTCCCAAGGAATTTCAAAGTTTGTCCGATCATTAATAATTAAGTATGATAATTTATTCTCAAGTTTTTCCTGTAATTTTAGTAACCATCCTCTTAGTTTCTTAGCTTGAGGATGTTTTTGTGAAAACAAGCGTATTACACCATAAATATTCCCAATTTTTGTAATATCTTCCGCTATTTTAGCATACGATATGTTAGGAGCTTTGAATGATTTTGTTGTTAACTGTTCACTTAACTTTAATGCTCCGTGATAACAATTAATAACAATTGATTCTTGATCAAGAGTGTCATATTCTATTACTATCACTGCAATTTCTTCAGGATACTTTGTCTCAATTGTCACCCCAAAGGAAGAGAATTCATTAATAGAGATTTCTTCAGTTATTATGTTGCCATTTTCAAGGTCTAGATTTTGTTCTTGTATTAATTGTTCTGGGGACTTTTCTTGCTCTGATGATTGAGGTAAAACAGAACTGGATTGCTTTTTGATGGCTTTTTCGATTAGATTTACCATTCTTCCACCTCCCAAGTTTCTTTAGGAGGAATCGAGAAAACTTTTGCTCCTAATGCTTTAGCTAATAATAAGGGTAATTCAGGATATTGTTGAGATTGAGGATTTAAAAAGATGGTTTCAACCTGATCTAAATTACTGATTTTTTGAGCAATTTCTAAGGCATCTTCTACCCCTTTTCTTCCTACAGGTGGCTCAATTTCTCCTAAATAACTGGCTTCTAGGGGAACATTTCCCCTTCCATCACTAATCACGATCAAAATTGCTTTATGGATGGTATTTTTTCCATGTTGTAAAGCGTGACGCAGGGTGTTTAAGGTTAAGTCAAGACCATGTGCTAAGGGAGTGGCTTTACCTTTTTTAGTTTCTTCTAAATCCAATCCTCGACCAATGGAAGGGACTAAAATATTTTGAGCAGATATTTTTTTCGCCTGTAATTCTTGCGGGTTAATATGAATAGTTGAAAGGTCACTATTTTCTGGAGCGATACCTACTTGAATTAAAGTAACACTGGCTCTTTGGGTATACGCCCAACTAATATAAGGAAGTAATTGCTCTTCCCATTGACAATTATCTAAACAAGTATAATCAATCAGTAATGTGAGCATTTGTTCAGCAACAGGCGCACGACGATGACGATATAAATCTGTGGGTAATATTGTTAATTTTTGATAGTTATCTTGTTGATTTTTTTGGCGAATTTTGCAGAATTTAGCTGCTTCTAACACTGTCCTAATAATATCTAAGTCTTGTGCTATGGTCGTTTTTTCAGCACCGATAATTGTACCTTTTGCTATAGTCTTTTGCCTAAATCCAGAAGTGGGTAATTTTAAAGAAGCCATTTCTCTTTCTATGGGAGCATCATCTTCTTTATAAGGCTCTTTTAAAGGGGAAATTTCTTGGATAATTATTGTTGGTAAAGTATTAGATACCGGAGGTTTATTAACAGATATTTTGCTA
Organism: Crocosphaera sp.; assembly: GCA_030064935.1. Taxonomy (GTDB): domain Bacteria; phylum Cyanobacteriota; class Cyanobacteriia; order Cyanobacteriales; family Microcystaceae; genus Crocosphaera. The sequence continues at coordinate 17,583 of JASJEA010000071.1, forward strand.
TTACCTTTTGAGTTTTGATTCTGATTTTCAACTGGTAAGATTGGTGTTTCTGAATTATTTATATCATCTGAATTAACGAATTTTTGAGTTTTTTTTTGCTCAATTTCCCTATTTTCTAGGGGATTTTCTGTCAAGTTTAATCCTATAATTTTCGCCACTCTATCAACATGATTTACTGTTACTTGTTCGGATTTTTCTAATTGAGCAAAGGCACTAGAAAAACGAGCCAAGAAAATGTCCCGACGATGATAAATTTTGGAAGCAGATGTATAGTCTAAAATTCTTTCTAATGCTCCAGTATTTATCTCTGTTTTCATCAAATAAACTTGTTGTAACCATTTTTGTAATTCAAGATAAATCTCTGGTTCATCAGCTAATAATTCCCTTTCTCTTTCATTATTTAATAACTGCTTAATTCGAGCAACTCTATTTTGATTATCTTTAAACTTTCCATTTAAACGCAGGGCAAATCGATCTAATAAATGAGGTGAAATCTTACCAATTTCTTCTTTTTTACTGCCTAAACCAACCAACCAACATAAATTAGGTTGCCAAATTTTTCGTTGTCCGTGACGTTCTAAATGTGCCACATCTGCTCCCATTAAAACTACGCAAGCTCTCATGGCTGCTAAACTTAACTGAGTTAAATCAGGGATAATAATTACTTTAATTTCCTGACTATTTTCTGGTTCCCCTAATATTCCAGGTTGCCATTGAAAAGCAGATGTTTCTAATTGACTACCGAAACTAATTTGTCCCCACAAATCATCCTCAGATTCAAAAGTTCCTAACTTCAATGGCACAACTTTTTCACAATTTGTAGTGACTTTCAACAAGGAAACTAAAAGATTTGCTATTTGTTGTAATCCCATTGGTGAACTATCAAATAACAAAATACTCCGCAATCCTGGATTCAGTGCCACACAACAGAGAGATTGAAACAAAGGATTTTTTTTGATAGTTTCTAAGCTTAAGGGAAACTTCATTCTGAGTCCTTTTGATTGAGTTTCAGAGCATTATCAACTTTATTCTTATCTGCTTGAGTCCAAGGAAGTTGGCTACTTTGAAGAAATTCGGGACGACGATGACTGAGAACTAATTGAGCAATTTTTTGAATATGCTCGGCTTTTACCCCTTGTTCCTTTTTCCTAGCAGCATAGGCACGAGAAGCCAAAGCCATGATATAGTCCCCTCGATTACCTTCTGCTTCAAACGCTCCGGTTAAGCTAACACATAACTCGATCATCTCATCAGAAATGGTTACATCCCGAAACTTTTGTTTTGCTTCTTCTAATTCTTCTTTATAGGTTTGATCATCTCTGCGTGCTTGTTCTACTTTATGAGTATATTCAGAAGAATTACCAACGGATAGATCGAACAATGCTTTATCCCAATCCATCACCGTTTGTAAAATCTGTTTTCGTTCTTCTTTTTCTGTCTGTGCCTTAACCGCTACCATTAAACCAAATCTATCTAATAATTGGGGCCGTAACCCTCCCTCTTCCGGATTCATGGTACTGACTAAAGTAAAAGAAACCGCTTCTTCACTTGTTTTGCCATCTCGCTGTACTACCAAAACCCCTGTTGAGGTAACATCGAGAATAATATTGACAACATGATCATCGAGTAGATTCACCTCATCAATATAAAGTAATGAACCAGATGCTTCCTTAATCAAACCATCTTGCCAAATAGCCTCAGTCTTCATGAGTTGATCAATGGCCCAACCGCCAATTACCCGATCTTCTGTGGCATTGATGGGCAAAGTAACAGGAAGTTTGTCTTCCATCATCACCGAAAAAGCCCTAACTGCACTGGATTTTCCTGTCCCTCGTTGTCCATTTAATAAAATGCCCCCCATACGAGGAGCGATATAAGCCAGTTCGAGTGCCAGTTTTAGGTCTTCCTGACCCACTAGCCAGGTGTAGGGGAGTATTTTTGAGGTGGTGGCTGTCTGAGTCATCAATCTTCTTTTAATGTCCATTTCATGGTGACTTGCATTTGGGCGTTGACCCCCGCTTTGGCTAACATGGGGACTCCTGCTTCAGAATCGAGGGTAATGCCCAGTTGAATCTGGAGTTCAGTCGGTTTCGTCTCTTTCCCCATTTGCTTAACACTCTCGATAACTTTCGCAGCACAAGTCCGAGTTAAAGCTAAACCGTCCCCGAATAGATCCCCCGTGGCTTGGATAACTTGTGAACCTCTACTTCTTGTGCTCGTCAGTAGGGGATCATCCTCATCCTCGTTTAGCGGTTTGAAATCATCATTAACCTCAATGTAAATGACAACCTCCTCACCCCCAATTTTGCTAATACTTTTTGCGATCGCCATAAATCACATTGGTCTCTTTTCTTAATTTTTTCCTCTCAATTAATTCTACTTGAATATCTGCTCCATAAATTATTTTAAGAATAACTTAGATTTATACAACTATTAGTAAAAAAGGTGAGCAATACCCACCTTTTCTGTATCTTATTAGTCTTCGACCTTGACAACATTTCCGGCCTTCACCCAACCTTGTTGTTGACTTCCTGGAAGACGAACCTGTTGCCAATCACCATCTGCACTGGTTTTGAGTACAATTAGAGCAGAATTGTATTCTACCCCGCCAATTCGTTCAGCTTCCGAGTCGGGTTGAGATCGCAGACTCAAACCAGTTGACCAGGTTACTTTTGCCCGATAAGCCCCATTGGGCAAGTCTTCTTTGACAGTTTCTTTAACAGCCACTTCTTCAACAGACTGGGGTGAGGCTTTTCCTGTAGCCGTTGGTTCAGTTTCCGTTTTTGCCGTTTCTTCTGTGGGTTTTTCTTCGGCAAACATTGGTCTTTCAGGGTTAACAGACATCCGAGAAAAGACCACATAAGCTAAAGAAGCAGTTCCCCCAACTAAGAGAAAAATGCCCAGGAAAAAGCCTAATAAAAATTGAAAAAGACCAGATAAACGATTCATAATGATAACTGCGACCTAAAAAAAGTTAAAGTTGTTTATTAATGTTGAATTCCCTGATTTTAGGAACAAACAGAAGCTAGTTAAAATTCTCAGCTAGGTCTAGAATATCAAACACTTCATCAATTAATTGTAACTAGCTCTTTTTAACCTATCATTGATCGTTGTTGCTCAAATCAGGGATCTCAGCTTATATAGATGGACGTTTAACCTATGGTCTCGTTCCCTATTGTCTGGATATACTGACAAAAAAATCTCACTTTTGTGAGTCCTTGGAAAATTCTGTGTTTTTCTTCAACATCCTTACCGCCCCATAAGTGCCGCAATCCCTATTTAGAGACGTTTCCTCAAACGTCTCTACAAAAATGTTTGATAGCAAAAGGATTTACTATTAACTCAAAGCTTTTTCAATAGCTGCTTGTAATTCGGCATCATCAGGGGTTGTCGCTGGTTCAAAGCGTGCTACAACCTCACCATCACGACCAACCAAAAACTTGCCAAAGTTCCAGCTAATATCTTCACCATCCTTGACTAAGAACTTATAAAGAGGACTACGATTCGCCCCATTGACATCTTGTTTTTCCAGTAAAGTGAATTCCACATCGTACTTGGTACTGGTGAACTCTTTAATTTCACTAGGAGTTCCGGGTTCTTGTGCGCCAAACTGGTTACAAGGAACAGCGACTACCTTAAATCCACGTTCACCATATTTTTTATCGAGTTGGACTAAACCCGAATATTGAGGCGTTAAACCACACTTACTAGCAACATTGACAAAAAGAATCACTTTATTTTCTAATTCGTTTGCAGGAAGCGGTTTCCCTTCAAGGGTCACAAGATTCGTTGGTAAAGACATAATCGTTAGATAAGTAGAAAAGAAAACATCATTTTACATTATCCTTCTTTTGGTACTCTCAAACAATTATCTTTATTTGGGAACAAAATTGCCTACTAACTTAGCAAAAATAGTCGGAAAAAATCGTTTGAGATAAATAGCTAATATCTCAAGTCTACCAATATATACTTCTTGTTTATTCTTTTTAATAGCTTGTATAATTTCTTTTGCACATTTTTCAGGGGAAATACCTTGAGCTTGATTTTGACTCATTTGATTCAATTTTTTTCCTGTTCCTGTTAAAGCATTTAAGGAAATAGGTGTGTTAACATATCCTGGACAAATTAAGGTTACTTTTATGTTATCTCGCCAAACTTCTGCTCTTAAAGAGTCAAAATAACCATGTAAAGCGTGTTTAGAAGCAGCATAACTTGACCGTAAAGGTGTGCCAAATTTACCCACTAGACTACTAATAATAACCAAATGACCTGATTGTTGTTTTTGCCATTGCGGTAAAATAAATTTACTTAAGGTGATCGCACCAAAAAAATTAATTTCAAATATTTTTCTTTCCACATTTAATTGAGTTTCAATCACAGTAGCCCTTTGAGTAATACCACTTCCGTGAATCAAAATATCAATTTTTCCGTAATAATTTAAAGCTTGATTTGCTTTATTGGCTAAAGTTTCAGACTGTGTTAAATCAAGACATAAAATCTTTACATCTGCTTGATATTCACTGTTACAATAGGCAGCAACTCGTTGTAATTCTTTCTCTCTACGAGCCGATAAAATCAGTTTAGCCCCATTAGCTGCGAGTTGATAGGCTAGAGCTTCTCCAATGCCTGAAGAAGCCCCTGTAAGCCAGATAATTTGATTTTTAATTTGAGTCATAGTCAACCCATTATAATAATTATTCAAGAAGTTGCTTATTTCCTTAAACCACTCCACTTTCCATTAAGAATAAGTGAACCATTTTTAACTTTTTCCCTACTACCTTCGTAGATTAGAGCATAATTTCCACTTTTTAAATGCCTCCAACATCTTTGATAATAATTGGGATGCTCCTCTAGTTTATCTAGAGTTATTAAGGTTGTTAAAGGAAGATAATAAACTTCCCCATAAACAATCCCTTTTCCTCGCACTAACATAGGATAACTACCTAAATCAAAAAGATCAGAACTTTCAACTAAATCCTTGTCTAAAAATTCTGCATTTTTCATCATTACATGATTTATTTCTCCTAATTTCAAAGTTCCATATACAAAGACTCTAACTTTATGGTTCCATAGATTTTCTTTGAATTCATCAAGAATAGATAGTAGAAAACTTTGATAATCATCGTGATTATTTTTTTCTGATTCATGTTCTTTGATCGCTGAAGAATTTTTTTTAAAAATCTCTTTTTTTCCTATCAAATCTAGTAAAAAATATTTACTTTTTAGCTGTTCAAACAGCCAATCAAAACAATTATTATAGTTATCAACAGATGCAAAAGCATTACAGCTTTGTGATTCCTTTTTGATTTCTAAATTAGTAAAGAAATAGGGGCTTTGTATTTCTTTCTTGATTTTTTCTATAGTTTTATCAATTGGAATTGTCATATAATTTCAATTGTTCTTAATTGTCTAGATCGAGTATTCATATTTGATATATAAATGATACTCTAGCTTTCTAGGATGACACCAGTAAGATGCTTGTTTGATAGCATATATCATACTTATGATGTACACTTAATATTATAATCAGAAGTATGAGAAAATAGCTTTTTTATTTTTTCTTTAGGAATTGTCTGTAAAAAAAATTTTGATAACAAAATGTACACACTTCCTGCGGAATGGTATAAACAAGATGCTATCCTTTTAGCTTGGCCTCATGATGAAACTGAATGGGATCTTATATTAGATAAAATTGAACCTGTTTACCTCAATCTTTGTCGAGTGATTAGCCAAAAAGAAAAGTTACTTATAGTGGTTCGAGATCAACAATTAAAATCTTACGTTATCGACTTATTAGCTTACCACAATATAAACCTAGAACAAATACAATTTGTTATTGCTTTCAATAATGATATTTGGATTAGAGACTATGGACCAATTACACTTATTGATAAAAAAAGTGAACTAAAAATACTTAATTTTACTTTTAATGGTTGGGGTAAAAAATATGATCATTTTCGATATAAAAGTTATCTTGATAATCAAATTAACCAAGAGATTATTGCCCAATCTGTTAATGATCAAGCTATCCTAGAATCCCTTGACTTTGTTTTAGAAGGAGGAGCCATAGAATCTGATGGAAAAGGAACCCTTTTAACGACAAAAAGTTG
>JASJEA010000280.1 GCA_030064935.1 Crocosphaera sp.
TCAACAATAAGATGTACAAACAGATAGGTAATCGAAAGTCCTTAGAGATGTTAAATATTGGATGCTTCAAAAAAAAGTTCAAAATTTCTTGACACAATGGGGAAAAAAACCCTTAGAATAATTAACGTTAGGTATCAAAAGCCAAAAAGGGTAACAACTATATGACACCATCTTTAGCTAATTTCTTATGGAGTCTCGTTTGGGGAACCGTGATCGTGGTTATCCCCGTCACCGTAGCACTGGTATTTATCAGTCAGAGTGATAAAATCAAACGCAACTTCTAAGTTCGTTTGAGTTAACCCCACCCAAACTGGATGGGGTTAATTAGTTTGTAAACAATTGGGTATGCTAGAAAAAGGAATTGTAGAAAGAATTCGCTACCATAGAACAGACAACGGAGAGGGATAATGGTTAACTTTGGGCTGAATTCAGCCAGTGTCCTAGGAATTTTTTTAGCCGTAGCTGGAGCCGGTTTGTACTTCTTGCGATCTGTACGGCCAGAACTGTCTAGGGATCATGACATATTCTTTGCCGCAGTTGGGTTACTATGCGGACTTATATTATTATTTCAAGGATGGCGACTTGATCCAATCCTCCAGTTTGGGCAATTTTTATTAACTGGATCGGCCGTATTTTTTGCCGTCGAAAGTATCCGTATGAGAGGGGCAACCACTGAACAAGCGAGGCGGAGTTCCTCCTACGTAGACGATGAGCGTCGCGTCAGCAAAACTAGGGTCTACACAGAAGCAGAACTCGATCGCTTAGAACCCTACGAAGACGAAGAACCGGTCTATCGTAACAATCCTCGACTAGAAGGATACCCTGATCCTCGCAACAGTCGCAGTTATAGCGAAGAAACTCCCCGAAGTTCGCGACCCCGTCGTCGTCCTCCCAGTGATTCTTCTGGCGATCGCCCTTCTGCCAGACGCAAACCCCGTCCCACTCGTCCTCAAACCGATAACTATGACGCTTGGGGTAATGCAGACGATATGTGGGAGGATCGCCCCAAAAAACGTCGTCCCAGTCGTCCTCGTCCCGAAACATCTCCCCAAGAGCCCTCATCTCGTTCCCCCCGTCAACGTCGTCCGCGTCCGAGTAGCGAGGAAAGACGTTACCCTTCGACCCCAGAGGAACCCCCCACCAACACTGACTATGTTGACTATCAACCCATCGATACACCAGAAAGTCCTAGAAAACGGGGATCTCGACCTTCAAAACCCCAAGATAACTATGAGGGCGATCGCCCAGACGATTCCTCTCAGTTTGATTATTGAAAAGAATGTTTAAGGAGCAAAAGGGTAGGACTCAAACTGCCTCCCACCCTTGGCAACCCCAGAGGATAATTGAACTTTTCGGGGTGGGTTTAATGGTTTTATTAGCTGGCTGTGATGCCTTTAAGCGTCCGGAACCCCCCGCAACCCTCAACAGTCGTTACAATGATCAGCAACCGGCCTTGAGTGGAGATGGTCGTTGGTTAGCATTAGTTTCCAACCGTAACAATAGCAACGAGATTTTACTCTATGATTTACGCAGTGAACGCTTTCTTGATCTGCCAGGGTTAAATCAAGGTAATATTATCGTAGAAAGCCCCAGTTTAAGTCGAACAGGACGATATTTGGTCTATATTTCCAGTGCGCAGGGACGGCCTGATGTTGCCTTATACGATCGTGCCACTCGAAGAAGTGAGTTATTAACCCAAAGTTATCGCAACTGGGTGAGAAATCCGCAAATTAGTGCTGATGGACGTTACATTGTCTTTGAAACAGCGCGACGGGGACAATGGGATATTGAAGTCTTGGATCGTGGTCCTTTAATTGAACTGGATATTCCTGATGGTACGCCGGTTGAATTCCCTTGAAGTTAAGCAGAGGGAGTAGGGGGAGCAGGGGAGCAGGGGAAATATGTAGACTGGTTTACTCACTAATTTCTAGTCAATTGTGAAACGTTTTCTTATTTTTTCTATCATTTTAATGAGTGGCATGGTGACGGGATGTACTGGTTATCCTCGTTACCTTAATTTTCCCTTTGACGGAGGGGGAAGAGGGTTAAATAGTCGCGCTTCGGACTTAGATCCTCAAGTAACTTCTACTTATATTGTTTTTATTTCTGATCGCAATGGCTCGCAAGATGTTTATCTTTTTGATGCGCAACAGAGAGAGTTAATTTCTTTGCCGGGGTTGAATGCGTTGGATGAGGTTGCTTCTCATCCTTCTATTTCTGAAGATGGGCGTTATCTTGTGTTTGCAGGGAGTCGTCAAGGAAAAACGAATATTTATGTTTACGATCGCCAAACGGAACAAAAACGCAATATAACCGATAATTTACAAGCAGAAGTCCGCAATCCTATAATTAATGCGGAGGGAAACTTGATCGCTTTTGAGGTGGCCAAAGATGGACAATGGGATATTATGATATATGATTTATTTGAACAACAATTTGTCGATTCTAATTTCTAAGTTCTGAGTTTATTAAATGCCTAAAATTACTGTACAAGGAAAAACCATTATTTGCGATCACGGTGAAAATTTGCGTCGTGTTCTTCTTAAACATAAGATTAATCTTTATAATGGACAGTCAAAGTTAATTAATTGTCGTGGCATTGGTTCTTGTGGAACTTGTGCGGTAGAAATAGAAGGGGAGGTTTCTCCTGCTAACTGGAAGGATAAAATGAGGCGATCGCTTCCTCCCCATTCTCCTGATAAAAACCGTCGTTTAGCTTGTCAAACCAAAGTTTTAGGAGATATCACAGTGACTAAATATGATGGTTTTTGGGGACAAGGAGATAGGAGAATTTAGAATTAATTTGGTTTACCTAATACTTAACTCATGACTCCTATTTTTTGTTTTAACCAATGATGAAAAGTAGGATGATAAAATCTATAGTATTCAATATTATCTTGAGTTTCTAGGTGTAAAAATTCTCGCCATTGTTCTAATATAATCTCAATATCATATTCATCTTCGTCTAATATATCGGCAATGGTTTTTAGAGAAATTAATGAGTTTTGTTGTAACAAGCATTGTAAAATTTGTAAGCTAAGGTCTAAGTCTTTTTTAATCGTTTTATTTATAATATTCCAATGTTGTTGATAATAGTTTTCTAGTTTTTCTGGTAAAGTTTCAGGGGATAAGTTTGGATGTTTTATAATTTCGCTGATATACATAAAATTAGTATCATTTTTGTCAAGTATTTTTGATATTTCTTGATGATTATCATAGGTTTGAAGATAGGTTTGGATATCTTTCTGATTTTCTTCTGAATAGTTTGATAAGTCTAATATTCGTGAAGGAGTTTCTACTAATAAATTTGATTTATTATTGGGAAAAGGATAACGAGTAAGGATAAAATAAATATTTTTGGGTAGATAACGGGGTAAATATAGAAGATTTGCCCCTTTTTGATATTTGTTTAAATCAAGTTTATGAAAACCATCAATAATAATAGTTAAGGGTTGGTTTTTGGTTAATTTATCACTAATTTTTTGTAATAAGAATGAGAATAAATCCCTGTCGTTTTCTAATTCATTATCAAGTTCATTAGTCCCTAAATTAGATAATATTTCGAGTAATTGATAGTTAACTATTTCTAAGAATATTTCATAATCTCCTATTTTATTGTTTTCCCCCTGTTGTAAAGAGTCTTCCCAATCTTCCCCCTTTTGTAAGGTGGGGGAGAAATTGTAGTAAACAACGTTATTATTGTTGTTGAAATATTGAGCAGCGATCGCACTTTTTCCGCTTCCTGGTTCACCAATAATTGTCAAGTAACCTTTATCATTTTCATTGATGAATTTATTAATAGCAGAAAAGACAAACTCCCGTCCCACAAAATTACGGCTTTTTTCGGCAATAATGGCTTTTAAATATTCAGTACGTCCTCTGGTATTGTTAATAGTTTTAGACATTTTTGATTTTTTCAGGTAAAGGGGTTAATAATTTGTAATTTATCCAAAACAATTAAATCATTTTGTATATGTTCAGCATAAAGAATATCAGCATTAGTCAATAAAGCAGAAACCAGTGTATTAAACCCCTACGGAATTCCTTCTAAGCATAAAAAATGAACCTTTCCTGAACTATCTCCAGCAACAATGGTTAAACCATCAGGAGAAATACTACAGCAAGATATAGGACTATCTCCTGTAAAAGTAGATAGTTCTTTCTCTGTTTTTAAATCCCACAATTTCAAGGTCTTGTCATCAGAAGCAGAAACCGCTTTTAACCCATCTGGGGTCAAAGACACTCCATTTACCGAGTCGTTATGACCTCTGAAAGTCAACAGTTCTTCTCCTGTTACTAAATTCCACAATTTCAGGGTATTGTCATCAGAAGCAGAAACCGCTTTTAACCCATCTGGGGTCACACACACTCCATTAACTCGATTGTTATGACCCCTTAAGATCAATGGTTCTTTTGTGTTTACCAATCCTAATATTTGAGTTAGTCTTTTGGGTAGAGTCATAAATTTCTGTTCTTTTTTTACATCTAAATCTGACACTTCAAGAGTTTTATCATCAGAAGCAGAAATGACTTTTAATCCATCTGGGGTCACACACACTCCATTAACTCTATTGTTATGACCCCTTAAGGTCAAGAGTTCTTCTCCTGTCACTAAATTCCACAATTTCAGGGTATTGTCATCAGAAGCAGAAATGACTTTTAATCCATCTGGGGTCACACACACTCCATTAACTCGATTGTTATGACCCCTGAAAGTCAAGAGTTCTTCTCCTGTCACTAAATCCCACAATTTCAGGGTTTTGTCAGCAGAAGCAGAAACCGCTTTTAATCCATCTGGGGTCACACATACTCCATTTACCCAGTCATTATGACCCGTCAAGGTCAAGAGTTCTTCTCCTGTCACTAAATTCCACAATTTCAGGGTTTCGTCATTAGAAGTAGAAACCGCTTTTAATCCATCTGGGGTCACACATACTCCATTTACCAAACCTTTATGACCTGTCAAGGTCAAGAGTTCTTCTCCTGTGAACAAATCCCACAATTTCAGGGTTTCGTCATCAGAAGCAGAAACCACTTTTAACCCATCTGTGGTCACACATACTTCATTGAGTCGATTGTTATGATCGATGAAGGTCAAGAGTTCTTCTCCTGTGAGTAAATCCCAGAGTTTCAGGGTTTCGTCAGCAGAAGCAGAAACCACTTTTAACCCATCTGG
>JASJEA010000281.1 GCA_030064935.1 Crocosphaera sp.
TCGTAATAAACGTTTTCGTTGCTCTCTTTGAATATCTGCTTGAGCAATTCTTTTGTGACCATAAGCCACTCGCATCAAGGTGGGAACGGTAATACATTGTTTTCGCCCCATTTTACTTTTAAAGAGTAACCATAATAGCATTCTGACTGCTCCTGGATGTTGTTGCCAAATACTCATAACAGTGTTTAAAACAAATTGAGGCAAAGATCCATATTGATAGAAAGCAACCCTTTGACTATAACCCTGTTTATTTAAAAAATATTTGGACCAGATTCCCGCTTGTAATCTTATGGTTAATCCAATGAGATGTTGACAACCCAAATCATCTTCTTGAAAATGATGTTGAATCTCTAATAAATGCCAAACAGGACTTTCTGGAACTGTAAAGTTTTTGACTTTTCCTTGTTGTGGCCAATCAATAGTAGTTAAGAGTTGACAAGTTTGTTTTAGTAGTAGTTTAATGAGACTTAATTTAGTAGCTTTACTGATATCCTTGCGTTTATCAAGTCCTAAATATTGTTCTATTTGTTGATCACTAATAATAAATTCTTGTTCCCAAGGTTTTTCTAGACTGGTTGCATAAGCAGCAAATAAAAGATGTAAACAAGCAGAACGAATATCTATAAGTTCTAGTTTAGAGGGATCTGATAAATAGTTAATAGAATTAGACCAATTAGTATCTAAAGTATCATTTAAACGAAAAATAATAGTTCCCTTTCCTTGTTTAACAGGGCGCTCATAATAAAGGTTTCCCTGAGCATCTTTTTCCCAGGGCAAAATTGAGGCTCTAGTCAGTAGAGTACAGGCTTCCCAGATGACCATTGATGAAGCAAATGGGGTGTTTTTTCCATTGACAAAAAGTTCAGGAGATGTGGGAATTCTTGCTACATTTTTATAGCGTCCTTTTTTAGCTTGAGTCGGAGTTGGACTACTAATAGGACATTGAATGATACACTGAGGTTCAGGATAGTAACCTTCACAATTATTACAGCGTCCTTGATCGATCCAATATTCCCCATTTTCAGTTTGAATGGCATTGGTTGGACAGTCAATTTGACAGGTATTACAAGTAGGACAATTCTCAGAAATTGTATAAGACATAGGACATTATTAATAGCAAACAATTCAACAATAATCCAATTAATAGATGAAAATTAAACCCATTAATTTGTTGGTTTTTCAGTCATTTTTGGCACAATACCTTATCACTTTATCTCTCACACAATCAAAACTCTATCACCGTCAAAGCTTAACTTAACTGGATAGAAACAACTCAATTAATTCTTTAAGGTTCCCCTGGTATTGTGCCAGTTTATGTTGTGACACCTCTCACTGTTGTTATCGTATTTAATAACCGTTTCGGCTTATGTTTATGATGAACATTCTACTATATTCATGTCTTTCTTTTCTCATTCATTTTATTCAATGAATTAACCAATAAATCCTGATTGTGCAATCTTGAATGATTTTTATGAATAACACCGATTAAAATATTGATGAATAATTCTATTAATTAAAGCAATTGTAAACAAAAATACAGACAAGATCACAACTTATCAGAATTAAGCCTCACAATATTGCTTTTTATAAGGTTCTGTGTATTTTTATCACAATTTACAAAAAAGTGTTGAGAGGGTCCTAATATTAATTATTCACTGAACACCTATAATAATTTGTACGCAGTTGCTCAAAATAAACATTGAGATGAATAGTTTACCCCCCACGATGGTTTTAGATTCCTTATTAAAGTCCTGGTTGTGCGAAGATATAGGAAGAGGCGATCGCACAACAGATAGTTTAGGACTCAACACCAATGGCTCTGGCCAGTGGGTAGCGAAAGCAAAAGGGGCGATCGCTGGTTTACCCATTGCCAAACGAATCTTTCACTTATTAGATGAAACGATTCAATTTACGCCAGTAATTAAAGAGGGAACCATAGTAGAATCAGGCCAAGTAATTGCTAATCTTGATGGAGATTTAGCTAGTTTGTTAACAGGGGAAAGAGTAGCTTTAAACTTAACCATGCGCTTAAGTGGTATTGCAACAATGACACAAAAATATGTAGAAATGATCGCTGATTTCCCCACCGAGTTAGTAGATACGAGAAAAACTACACCAGGGTTAAGAATATTAGAAAAATATGCCATTACTGTCGGAGGCGGTAGAAATCACCGCATGGGTTTAGATGATGGAGTGATGATCAAAGACAATCATATTAAAGCTGCTGGTAGTATTGAAAAAGCAATCAAAAGTATTTCTCAGAGCATTCCTTATCCTTTGACCATTGAAGTAGAAACCACCACCCTTCAAGAAGTCGAAGAAGCCATCAAACAGGGAGCCAATATTATTATGTTAGATAATATGGAGATTAGTCTCATGAAAAACGCAGTTAGTTATATTAGGGAACAAAATAAACAAATTAAAATTGAAGCATCAGGCAATATTACCCTAGAGAATATTCGACAAGTAGCGCAAACAGGAGTAGATTATATATCTAGCAGTGCTCCTATTACCCGTTCTCCTTGGTTAGATTTAAGTATGAGAATTTTATGAGGGATTTCTATAGATAGTTTTTAATTTAACAAACATTTAAACGACTGTAGCATTAATTCACAATTATTCTTGTTTCTTCATCAAATATCTTAGTTATTTTAAAAGTCATTGCAAAACGTCTTCTAGAACACTGAAAGTAAGTTAAACTCGCTACATTGAAACTAGATGCAAAACAATGTGAGTTAAATTTTCTGTTGTTGCTTAACACTCACAAGATGGGGAAAAAAAAGATCACCGTTACCCTGATGATAGATAGCAGTCGAAGCAAACATTAGTATAGTCTCATCAAACCTAAAGACAAAAGACAAAAGTTTTACTTCTGACTTCAAAAACCCCCTACCTGCCTGTGTTGAGCTTGGAAATTAGCTCCGAGGAGGTATTTTATGAACGAAAAAGTCCTAAAGAATGTGCGGAATGTGGCTATTGTGGGCCCTTATTCAAGCGGCAAAACCACCTTACTCGAAAGCTTATTATTCCTTAGTGGTGCCATTACTCGTAAAGGGAGTATAAAAGAAGGTACAACCCTGAGCGATAGTTCCCCAGAAGCAAGAGAAAGACAAATGAGTGTGGGGGTTTCCGCCGCAACTATCACCCACGAAGCTATCGAATTTACCTTTTTAGACTGTCCCGGCTCCATTGAATTTGCCCAAGAAACCTATAATGCTTTAGTCGGTGCCGGTGCTGCGATCGTAGTTTGTGAACCAGAGATTGATCGCTTGTTAACCCTTGCTCCCTTGTTAAAATTCCTCGATGACTGGGAAATACCCCATATTATCTATATCAACAAGATGGATCGCTTCAAAGACAGCTTTATGGACGTTCTGCACGCCCTCAAAGATGTGTCCACCCGTCCTGTTGTACCGCAACAATATCCTATCCGTCAAGATCGAGAACTGATTGGCTATATTGATCTAGTCAGTGAACAAGCTTATCATTACCATGCAGGAAGTACGGCTGATCCCATCCCTCTTCCCGAAAACCTCAAAGCAGAAGAACACGCAGCCAGGCAAGAAATGTTAGAAGTCTTAGCCGACTTTGACGATCATTTATTAGAAAAATTAATTGAAGACATTGAACCACCACAAGATGAAATACTCAAAGATTTAAAGCAGGATCTCAGCGCCGATTTAATTGTCCCAGTTTTCTTTGGTATTGCTGAACAAGATTACGGGGTACGGCCTTTGCTAGATGCTTTGGTTAAAGAGACTCCTGCCGCCAATATTACAGGGGAACGTCGGGGACTACAAAATAAAACCGAAGCAGAAACCTTAGTACAAGTCTTAAAGACCTATTTTACGCCCCAAGGGGGTCAACTTTCCCTCGTCAGGGTATGGCAAGGGGAAGTTAAAGAAGGAATGTATCTTAACGGAGTTCGCGCTGGTGGGGTTTATCGTCTTATGGGACAACAACAAATCGCCATACCCAGTCAAACTGCTTCATTAGGGGAAATAGTCGCTATTGCCCGTTTAGAAGGTATTAAAACAGGGGATACCTTATCCAGTCAAGATAAACCCAGTGAGTTATTACCCAAAGCCAATATTTTAGAACCCGTGTATGCGTTAGCTGTTACCCCCGAAAAACGCAAAGATGAAGTAAAACTCAGTGGGGCTTTAGCTAAACTGATGGAAGAAGATCCCTCCTTGCATTGGGAACAACACGGAGATACTAAAGAGGTGATCCTCTGGGGACAGGGTGAAATACATTTACAAGTTGCTTTAGATCGCTTGCGTCGCAAGTACAATCTACCTATGTCAACCCATTTACCCCAAGTTCCCTACAAAGAAACTATCCGTAACGCTAATAAAGTGCATGGACGTTATAAACATCAAACAGGTGGTCATGGGGCGTTTGGAGACGTTCACCTAGAAATTAAACCCCTACCCAGAGGTGAAGGGTTCCACTTCCATCAAACCATCGTTGGGGGTGTGGTTCCTAAACAATACATTCCTGGGGTAGAAATGGGGGTTAAGGAATATTTAGATCATGGTCCGTTGGGTTTCCCTGTGGTGGATGTAGATGTTACCTTAACGGATGGTTCCTATCATTCTGTGGATAGTTCTGAACAGGCGTTTAAACAGGCAGCGCGTATTGCTATGAGCGATGGAATGCCTTTATGTCATCCTGTTCTTCTGGAACCCATTTTGTCGGTTAAAGTTTCCATTCCGGCAGAATGTACGTCTAAAGTGTTGCAATTAGTGAGTGGAAGACGAGGACAAATTCTCGGTTATGAGAGTTTAACCGCATGGAAAGGATGGGATCAAGTAACTGCTTATTTACCCCAAGCAGAGATGCACAACTTTATCATTGAACTGCGATCGCTAACCATGGGTGTGGGTACTTTTACTTGGAATTATGACCATTTACAAGAGGTTCCTGATAAGGTGACAAATAAAGTTTTGACTTCTAATTGTAATGGGAAAAATTAATGTTTTTTCTCATTGAGTTAGATTATTTTTAATTATGATTGGGGTGGATTAAAATCTGCCCCTTTTTGGATCATGTCAACTACCTCGATTCGCTATCGCTGAAATCGAGGCTTGAGGAATCCCTAGCAATAGGTTCACGGTACTCAAGGTAACAGTTGGTTAGGGCGTAGAGATTTGGTGAGGTGACACGGCTAAAT
>JASJEA010000282.1 GCA_030064935.1 Crocosphaera sp.
TGTCGAACATTGGTTATTAAGCAGTTTAGAAGTAGAGCTAGGAGAACATATTGATTGGCCTCGTCAATCCAACCGTTTACGCTTGGTGCTGGCGGAAGCTTATTCCAATGTGATTCGTCATGCTCATAAAGACCAGCCTCACTTACCAGTGCTAATACGCTTAGAAATTCAAGAGCGTGATATTGCTTTAGAAATTTGGGACTATGGTCAAGGTTATTATACAGGTGATTATAATCCACCAACACCAGAAGCCAAACAAGAAAGTGGTTATGGATGGTTAATTATGAATAGATTAATGGATCGTGTAGACTATAGTTTGCAAATAGATGGTAGAAACTGTCTAAAATTAGAAGCTAGTATACCAGAAAAAGTTCAATAATGTACTTTGCTGATGATAATTGATTAATTTTTAACAAGATTAGTATATTGCAAATAGACTTGCAACCTTGGATATAGAGTTCTGACTATAAGGGTTGGGGCATCAAACCCCTACTCACTATAGCTTTACTGTTGAATAGAGTTAATATTATGGCGTTGCATCATTGCAGGATGATCTGCAATTTATTCAGAAGTTGGAAATATTGTCAAATTACAGGCTATGTAGCTGCCACACTTGCTCCACTAACCCTCAGTTCAACAATCAATAATTAATAATTAATAATTACCTCTTCTGTAATAGAAGGATTGCCTAAAAGGAATTTTTTTTCTTTTTTCTCCATGAAGATCGAGGCTTTATACCTTAATTTTTCGGTAAAATTTTCTGGCTCTTCTAGGGCGTGTCATCAATTGAGAATTGAGAGTTAAAAATTGAGAATTAAAAATTGAGAATAACAAGTAATTACTTTCGGGCCGAAAAACCCGAATCTTTCTGGTCAGTCTCTAATCGGAACTCCCGCACGCTCCAAGCGAGAAAAAACAGCTTTTGTCTGGGCGAGACGGTTGTATGTATGCTTTAGGTTTCAACCTCTTTAATTAATGATACACCCTAGGGTAGCTATGATCAATTACTACAAAATAAACTCTGTAACCACTGCTATGCAAGGATTATGGAAATACAAAAAAGCAATTATGATCAAAATAAATTTTCCTAAAGGTTGAATCCTCTGCTATTTAAGGGTTTAAGTTGATTTAAACTACTAAGAAGCTATAACCAGTCTAGGAGAGCCAATTTTCTCTTTGATTATAAATCATCCCGCAATAATGCAATGCCTGATAGATTACTTTGACAAGAAGTGAAGTTTTAAGTTGATGAAATTAGTATTATATCGACTTTAATGTCAAGAATGTCCAGGGAGTCGGCTTTTTTCGTAAGATTTAATTTTGGCTGAATTAATAAAGCTTTGATCGCGCACCAAAAGCAATAGCTGAACTTAGCAGTTCCGACCCAGGAGGCTAGCTGACGGCTGTGAGCTTCCCCATTCCGAAGGAAATGCTTACCAAATATTAATCAAATTTTTAAAATACAATGCCCATAATTTTGTAGTAGTTAATAATTTTTGTTAAGTTAAGTTGCAACTCCAGGATACTCTACCACAAAATAAAAATAAGTTTTTTTTAATAAAAATATATTTTAAGTTGGTTATATGAATAAGTTTTTTACTTTAACACCTCGCTACCGTCTAGATGATGAGTCTCCTTGGTTAAAAGGAATTGATCCTACCCGCAATTATTGGATTCACATTAATGGAGAAAAAACACTAACAGCCGTAATTCCTGGTTTAGTCGTGTCTTCTATAGATGAATTTAAACAAAATATCCAAAAATTTCAAGCCTTAGAATCAGGGGCACATATCAAAATAGAGAGAGCTGTAGAAAGCTGCTATATCTGCTGCATTAGTCAAAACTGCTATGCCGTTGAATGCTATTTTAATGGTACATTAGTATGCCATATATTTGACAAAGAAACTTTAGAGAACTTGTTAATGACAAGCCATCCTGACTGGAAGTGCCCTCTTCAAGATGTGGAATTAGAAGGAGAAATTTTAGCTCGTTCCTTACGAAAAAAGTTCGAGAGTTTGAAAGCCACGTCACTTTAGTGGGTGGATGAAAAACGTTTCATGTCGCGCAGCGAAACGGGGGATTTTAATCGCCTGAAAAAAGCAATCAGCAATCAGCCACTCAGCCACTCAGCAGTAAACGTTTAGGAGGGGTAACATTCCCCTTCTAAACTATCCTGCTTATAGAAGCAGGGGATTTAAACGATCGCTCAAAAAGCTGAAGGCCGCAGTTACGACCCAGGAGGCTAGCGTATGGGCTAAAAGCGAGCTAGCTAGTTAAATACCCACAAATAATATTTATTAGGGAGTAGGCGGTAGGGACGTTGCATGCAACGTCCCTACAGAGTAGGGGGAAATTTGATAGATTCTCAAGATAATTGATGAAGATAATTTTTATTACGTCTAATTAATGAGACCTGATATAATAGACATCTCCAAAAATCAAAAATAAAATCAATTCTTATCCATAAATTATCAATTACTCCCCTCCTGGGAGGGGTTAGGGGTGGGTTCCCTGTTGCCTGTTGCCTGTTGCTTGTTGCCTCTTTTGGACAAGATGTCTAATGGAATAAAAGTATAGAAGGTAAACGAAGGAGGAGTGGGAAGAACAGAAGAAGTAGAAAAGTTTTGATGTGGTATTTTTCCTCTGTGGGTCTCTAGTTTTTTCTACACCCTATTACCGAATAATTAAGATTTAAAGCATCTCTTTTAAAGGAGAAACAAGCGGTCGATGGATGGCGAGGTCTCCTCGCTATATCCAATCGACCAAGAGAAGAAAAAATTTTCATGATTAGTCAATCTTCTTCTTTTCAAGGAGAGGTAATAATTAATTATTAATTGTTGAACCACTTTTCATTCCTCTAACAATTAGGATACACTCTAGAATCTGTACTTTGCCTGACAATAATCTTACAGGCTTAGTCCCATAATAAAAACCTAGTTGTTAATTTTACAGAAAAATCCATGAGTCGTGCCACTAAAGTTGTACTTGCTTATTCTGGTGGAGTAGATACCTCCGTTTGTATTCCCTACCTAAAAAATGAATGGGGAGTCAAAGAAGTAATTACCCTTGCAGCAGATCTAGGTCAGGGGGATGAGTTAGAAGCAGTTCAGAAAAAAGCATTAGATTCGGGTGCAGTAGAATCTCTAGTCATAGATGTTATCGAACCTCTGATTAAAGAATATGCTTTTCCTGCTATTCAAGCAAATGCTCTGTATGAAAATCGTTACCCTCTGGCGACAGCATTAGCTCGACCTTTAATTGCAAAAATATTAGTAGACGCAGCAGAAAAATATGGTGCTGATGCTATTGCTCATGGTTGTACGGGAAAGGGTAACGACCAAGTAAGATTTGACGTTGCTATTGCAGCATTAAATCCTCAAATCAAAATTCTTGCACCAGCGCGGGAGTGGGGAATGAGTCGCGAGGAGACTATTGCTTATGGTGAAAAATATGGCATTCCAGCACCAGTGAAAAAATCTTCCCCTTACAGTATAGATAAAAATTTATTGGGGATGGCAATTGAAGCAGGTGAGTTGGAAGATCCTTGGGTGGAACCACCAGAAGAAGTTTATAACATGACGAAGGCGATCGCTGATACTCCTAACGAAGCAGAATATATTGAGATTGGTTTTGACAAAGGAATTCCTGTTAGTCTGAACGGTAAAAGTTTAGGTGGCATTGAGTTGATTACTCAACTTAATCAGATAGCGGGAAATCATGGTATTGGTCGAATTGACATGATTGAAAACCGTCTAGTAGGGATTAAGTCACGAGAAATTTATGAGTCTCCGGCAATGTGGGTTTTAATTCAAGCACACCGTGACTTAGAAAGTTTAACTTTGACTGCTGATGTGACTCGTTATAAGCGCGGTATTGAGGAAACTTACAGTCAATTGGTTTATAACGGTTTGTGGTTTAGTCCGCTGAAGGGTGCGTTGGATGCTTTTATTGAGCAGACTCAAGAAAGGGTTACTGGTGTTGTGCGGGTGAAACTATTTAAGGGTAATGCGATGGTTGTCGGTCGTCAGTCTGATAATTCTTTGTATAGTTATGACTTAGCAACTTATGGTGCGGAGGATGAGTTCGACCATAAAGCGGCGGAAGGATTTATTTATGTTTGGGGTTTGCCGACTCGTGTTTGGTCAGAGAAACTTCGAGGTTAATAGATCGGTGATTTTTTAACTTTGATTACTTTGATTAGTTGAATTAGTTTTTCCTGTAGGGAAGCAATCTCTAAAATCCCTGAGATTGCTTCCTTTAGTTTTCCTCCTGGCAGGCAAATAAATAGCTGCATCTATTAGACATCTCCAGAAAATAAAATTGCCCTTTATTTAGCATTATCTATAGTTATAAAAATTCCTCACAAAATTATTTTTCGTACCTTTTTCCTAAAAATATATTATACCAATTCCCAAAAGCATTGCTATACTTAAGCCGCACTTCAGTTATTAAGTAATTAATACAGATCAAATCACTTTTATGCTAAAAATAGCCAAGTTCATGTTTATTATTCTTATGTTTACTCCTCCCCACACTCCCCACACTTCCCCTCCCAGGAGGGGTTAGGGGTTGGTCCCACACTTCCCCTCCCGATCGGGTATAGCATTCTTTTTGATAAATGGTATTACCTGTTCCCAGTTAAGTGTTCCCTGTTCCCTACTAGATGCAAAAAGTCTATATCTTTTTCACGCCTATGTCTATTATGAGGTCGCCTCGGTCAATAAACTCTTCCAACCATTTAAAAGCTTCCCAGTTTTGGAATATCTGTTGAATAATTAATAATTAATAATTAATAATTAATAATTAATAATTAATAATTATAGCAATTCCCATATTCGTGAGGTACAAAATTCTTTGGTTTTAGGGAACAGGGAACACCGGATCTGGGAACAGGGAACGGGGGAAAGGAAATAGGAAGTAGGGAGTAGTAATTCTCGTTCCGTAGGAATAGATAAAGAAGAAAAACAATTGTACCTCACAAAGGCTGAGAAACGCTATACCTCTTCTTATAACGGATAGGATTGCCTAAAAGGAATTTTTTTCTTCTCTTGGTCGATTGGATATGGCGAGGTTTCCCGAAGAGTGCAGAGCCGCTCCGCAATTCAAGTCGGCGACAGCCGAAACGCCATCCCATCCTAAGGTCATGCTCCGCTTTCCGACCGCTG
>JASJEA010000068.1 GCA_030064935.1 Crocosphaera sp.
ATTCAATTGAACTACCCCAACGCAAGGCGATGGGGATTCTTTACACGATAAAGTATCGTCTTGGAGCGTCCAAAAGCCCCTCTAGTACCTCCCTCTTTTCAAAGAGATTGGCTTTACTTTTACGTCCAATGTTAGCAGAACCATTAATATCCGAGTTGACTAATTTTTTATTCAAAGTCCGATACAAACCTCTCTTGATTCTCTTACCCGAAAATTCGTAGGTTTGTGGGTTATCTGCATTATATTCTGGTAGCTTATCTAAATCTAATGCACTTGCTAAACTGGTGTAGGATTCTTCTTGTTCAATGTAATTAATTCCATATCTTTTACACAAGTAGGCTAGTTGTTGTCTGAGGGTATGAAAAGGAATTTGAACGAAGTTTTGATTATTTACTTGGCCAATATTAATCCTTGTTTTCCAGCCTTCATTTACTCCTACAATTAAGGTTCCTAACTCACGTTCTAGACAGTAATTAATAACTAATCTCGCTGTCTTTTTCAGGTAATCATTGACTTGATTACTTCGCTTTAAGATTAACTTGGCCATTTTATTGGTTAATCTTTTTATTCCCTGTAAATCCTTCAGAGACTGTAATTTACTTAGCTGCTTATTGTACCATTGGTTCATTGATTTTAGTTTTCGTCCATCCACGATGAATGACGACCCTTTTGTGTCAATTGCTGCTACTAAATTGTTCAGTCCTAAGTCTAAGCTTAAACATTGATCTTTATCTAGGTTTTCTGCTATTTCCTCCTTAATTTCATAGACAAATTGAGCGACAAAATAACGACCGTTATATTTAGGAATAATCCTCAACTCATGAATCTTTTTCCCTTTTATCATGGGAGGGATTGAGAATTTAAACGCTTTAAATACTTTTCCTGTTTCCTCTCTATAGTTTTTTCTAAACTTGTTAGAAACCGAAAATTGTATTGCTCCTTCTTTGAGATAGGGTTGAGGATATACTAAGGGAAAGTAACCATCTTTTTGAAGATAATGTGGTAAGGATATCCTGGCTGCTAATTTCCCCTCTTTTTTCATTCCTAGCAGTTTAAAAAAACCTGAAAATGCTTCATCTACTGATTTGAGGCATTGTTGTGCAACTTGGGAATGCAACAAGCCATAATTTTCATTGTCCTTGCAATGATGGTAATTCGATTCATAGGCTAAAAACCGATTTTCAGCAAAAAAGAACTGTCTGACGCTATATAGTCCCACATTATACATATTTTTGGCTAAACGGCATTGATAACGCAGTATTTCATACTGCTCTGCCCTTAAGCCTCTAATTTGTATTGATTGAGTAACTAGCATCGAAAGGCTTTTGATATATCCTACTAAAATTGTAACATATCAGTAAATTATTAAGTCGTGAAACACAAAAATTCATCCCTCAACTTGTAGAAGTTGGGGTATTCTTTTTGTGTTTCTGGTTTTTCTTTTATTGGGATAAACTGGGACTGATATGAAATCCTGTTGAATACCATACGTTAGGATGAGGTGAGCAGGGGGAGCAGAGGAGGCAGAGGAGGCAGGGGAAGATAGATTTACCATAGCAATTTTAACGTTTACTGATTAAGCGGATTTGATATGATATTGAGATCATCTAACTTTGTTGGTTATAATGGGAGGCGAAGTAGACAGAGTCGCAAAATAGTGAAACTTTTACAGTCGTCAAAGTTGACGGAAAAAGAGCGGAATTATCAAAGAAGACTTATAATTGAATAAGGCTGGCAAGATGAGCTATAGCTGGCTGCTTAGGCTAATCGGTGACCATACCCTTTTCCTCTAAACAACTAAACCATATAGATAATATTTGAACTAAACATTATTAAGGATATGATTCAATCACGATCGCTAGGTCACACCATTTCCAGTAAGCATTCCTTAGACATTTACGCCACCATTCAAAACGTGGTACCAATGGTAGTAGAACAATCTGGGGTTGGGGAAAGAGCCTTTGATATCTACTCCAGACTACTACGAGAGAGAATTGTCTTTTTAGGAACCCCCGTGGACGATCAAGTGGCTGATTCGATTGTGGCCCAACTTCTCTACTTAGATGCTGAAGATCCCGAAAAAGACATACAAATCTATATTAACTCTCCAGGAGGCTCAGTCTATGCTGGGTTAGCCATATACGACACCATGCAGCAAATTCGCCCTGACGTGGTAACGATATGTTTTGGGCTGGCGGCTAGTATGGGAGCATTCCTACTATCTGGGGGGACGAAAGGAAAGCGCATGGCTTTGCCCAGTTCTCGGATTATGATCCATCAACCTCTGGGTGGAGCCCAAGGTCAGGCAGTGGAAATTGAAATTCAAGCTAAAGAAATTCTTTACATCAAAAAACGACTCAATGATATGCTTGCTGAGCATACAGGGCAACCTTTTGATACCATTGCGGCTGATACGGAGAGAGATTTTTTCATGTCAGCCCAAGAAGCAGTAGATTATGGTCTAATTGATAAAGTTATTTCTCGGCCAGATTTATCTGATCCGAGCATCCCTGTAACCTCACTTAACTAACTCAACCGCTTATGTCTAAATACGACTCCCACCTAAAATGTTCATTTTGTGGAAAATCCCAGGAGCAAGTCAGAAAGCTAATCGCTGGCCCGGGAGTCTACATCTGCGATGAATGTGTTGAACTGTGTAACGAAATTTTGGATGAGGAATTAATGGGAACCTCTAACTCCATGTCCTCAACCGCCTCAAGTGCTGATGAGTCTCGTCCGAAACGTCGTTCTCATAAAGACGGTAACTCTCTTAAAGAACTGCCTAAACCGAGAGAGATTAAAAAATATCTTGATGAGTACGTAATTGGTCAAGACGAAGCCAAAAAAGTGCTTTCTGTTGCAGTTTATAACCACTATAAGCGTTTAAGTTTGGTTCAGGGGAAGAAAAAGGATAAAGATGAGGATACGATTGAACTACAAAAATCGAATATTTTGCTCATGGGACCAACGGGTTCGGGAAAAACCCTTCTCGCCCAAACCTTAGCACAAGTTTTAGAAGTGCCTTTTGCCGTCGCTGATGCTACCACCTTAACCGAGGCAGGATATGTAGGGGAAGATGTAGAAAATATTCTTCTGCGACTGCTACAGGTAGCGGATCTAGATGTGGAAGAAGCACAAAGGGGCATTATTTACATCGATGAGATCGATAAAATTGCTCGTAAAAGTGAAAATCCCTCCATCACCCGTGATGTATCTGGAGAAGGTGTTCAACAAGCTTTGTTGAAAATGTTGGAAGGGACCGTGGCTAATGTTCCCCCCCAAGGAGGGCGTAAGCACCCTTATCAAGATTGCATTCAAATTGATACCAGTAACATTCTTTTCATTTGTGGTGGGGCATTTGTCGGTTTAGATCGGGTGATTGAACAAAGGATAGGCAAAAAGTCTATGGGCTTTATTCGTCCAGGGGAAGGTCAATCCAAAGAAAAACGAACGGCCGATTTGATGCAACGGGTGGAACCGGATGATTTGGTTAAATTTGGGATGATTCCTGAATTTGTAGGCAGAATACCAGTTATGGCTGCTTTAAATCCTTTGACAGAGGAAACCCTGATTGCGATTCTAACCAAGCCTCGTAACGCTTTGGTTAAACAGTACCAGAAATTGTTGAATATGGATAATGTGGAACTAGAATTTAGTTATGAAGCCGTGAGGGCAATTGCACAAGAAGCATATCGGCGCAAAACGGGGGCTAGAGCATTACGGGGTATTGTAGAAGAGTTGATGTTAGACGTGATGTATGAGTTGCCCTCCCGTAAAGACGTACAAAAGTGCATGATTACGAAGGAAATGGTAGAAAAGCGTTCAACTTCTGAGTTATTGTTACATCCCTCGTCTCTGGTTACTCCTGAGTCTGCTTAATTAATTCACCCCTTCCAGCCTTTAGAGTTGGAAGAGGTAGCAATAATTATCTTGTATATTCGATAATTTCTCGTCTAGAACCGATTAAGTAAAAGGTTTGCATTGAATTGTCACTAAAACCATAATGGTGTTTATCACAAACCTCATACTCTTCCCCATTATAGAAAGTGTATCTATCTTGAAGTACACATAAATTAACGGTTTGAATTTCCTCGTCTTCTAAGTCTAATAAATAAGTCCGTTCAACAGTTTGATCTCTATCAACCTCTACATAGGTATACCAATTATCCGGATAAACCATACATTCTCCAGGTTGAACTAGCCACCATCCCTTAGTCACCCAGATATCGTCTTTATTGATATAAGCTCCAGAAACTCGGACAATTTCATTACGGAAATTACACATTTCTGCCC
Organism: Crocosphaera sp.; assembly: GCA_030064935.1. Taxonomy (GTDB): domain Bacteria; phylum Cyanobacteriota; class Cyanobacteriia; order Cyanobacteriales; family Microcystaceae; genus Crocosphaera. The sequence goes on from JASJEA010000068.1 coordinate 4,294, forward strand.
CTTGAACCATTTTAGGGGAGAAAGCTAACTCTCCCAACCCTAAACCTAGTAAAATCAAGGAACAGAATCCTAGAGATTTATTGATCATTTTTCTTCCTCAACACAGAGTTTGTTTGATGATTCTCTAAACAAATTTTAGCAACAAAAAAAGATCCATTTGGTATCAATTTAGAAAATGGTTAGAATATTTTGGGCAAAAAATGGGGAAATTAACTATTGCACTTAACCCTGCTTATACTTCTGCCCATTGCTCTAATTGTGGTGCTATGGTTAAAAAAGCCTTATCTACGAAGAATCCCCGTGCCGAAAGGCATGGGGAGTGTTAAACCCTCTCAATTCTTAGAAAGATATCGAAAAATATCACTGAACTAACCAAATATGAGTCATCCTTCTACGATAAATATTTTAATCAGTAATGACGATGGAATTTTTGCCCTTGGTGTCCGTACCTTAGCCAATACCCTCGCCTTAGCCGGTTATAACATAACAGTTGTCTGTCCAGATCGCGAACGTTCAGCAACCGGTCACGGACTAACCCTTCATCGTCCCATTCGCGCTGATATGGTCGAAGACTTTTTTGACCCCAAAATTACCGCTTGGTCTTGTTCTGGAACCCCATCAGACTGCGTTAAATTGGCCCTGAGTACCCTAATAGACACTCGTCCTGATTTTATCGTCTCTGGTATCAATCACGGCTCAAACTTAGGCACAGATGTCTTGTATTCGGGTACAGTTTCCGCAGCGATGGAAGGAATTATTGAAGGCATTCCCAGTGTAGCTATGAGTTTAGCCAGTTTTTCTTCACGGGAATTTCAACCAGGGGCCGACTTTGCTTGTCGTTTAATCCAACAATTAAAGGAACATCCTTTACCAGAAAGTACCTTACTCAATGTCAATATTCCTCCTGTTGCTGCCGATGCGATCACAGGGGTGCTCTTAACCCGTCAAGGGTTACGACGTTATCTAGAAAACTTTGAGAAACGGTTAGATCCCAGAGGAAAAAGCTACTATTGGTTAGCAGGAGAATTAGTAACCGAAATCGAACAACCCAATCATATTCATCTTCCCCCAGAAATTCCCACAGATGTGCAAGCAATCCAACATAATTACATCACACTGACTCCTTTACAGTATAATCTCACCGATGTTGCTAGTTTCGAGTATTTACACGGAAATCAATGGTTAGGCAATTATTTCAATTAAGCAAGTCAATTTCTGATGACAATTTATGATATTCTAATGCAATCGCAGCCTGAATTTAAAACCATGTCCTCCTTTGAATATAATCAAGACAGCGATTCAGAAGATATTGAGCGTCTTACTTTAACCGATGAAAAGGGTAACACCCTTGATTGTTATGTAGAGAACGCCATTGAAGGGAATGACGGCACTTATTTATTATTAATGCCAGTCGACATTCCTGTGGTGATTTTAGCTTGGGATCATGAGGATGAGGATCTTGAAGACAGCGAAGACATAACCAATGCCATCTTGTTAGACGATCAAGCAGAAATTGAAACAGTTTTTCCCGATGCCAAAGCAGTGTTAGCTGAACTTGATTTAAGTCTTAAACTAACGGCGTTTACTCTAACAGTTACAGGGGAGTTGCCCCCTATAGAAGATGATGGCATTCTCAATCTGGAATTAGAAACCGATGGACCTTCCTTGGATTCAGAGGAATTACAGTTTTTAAAAGATTTTTATCACCAAAAACAAAAATACTCCATTTATACTCCCCTATCTCCTTTGCTATTTTTAGCTAGATATAATTTATTAGGGAAGGTCGATTTAGTCTCTCCTGAAGATGAACAAATGCAAGGAATTTTAGAAGAACTATTATTTGATGACATAGAAGACTAGGCCGTGTAAACCCATGTCTTCTGTCCTCCTAAAATCCCTTTCCACGGGGAAATAATATATGTTTTTGATGTCCCCAAGGTAGATGCCTTGAGGATGCCTTTTTATCCTAATGTCGTCAGAATACCCTAATCTTCTAAAAGTTAGGGATGAATGACGACCAAAATATAAAGCGAGTGCGTAATTCCGAGGTGTCCTCGGAATGAAAGACGCACTCAAGACACCGCTCGCGCGTCCATTAAGAACAAGAATTAAGCTACAATAAGTATAGAAGCACTGTTGAAATACAGGGACACAACCGCCTAGTACCTACTAAAAATAGCGAAAATGGTCAGGGGTCGAAACTAAGCTAACCACCAAAAACAATTAGCTTCGGCTAAGTCTCTCCTAAAGGAGAAGAAAACAAAGTAAAGCCAAACCCTGTAGGGTGAGGTATTAGAGGCAATTGGATACGACGAGTGCGTCCATCGCATAAAGAATCCCTACCCGTCTACACGGTAGGGTTATTCAATCAGGGATTTACTGAACAATAACAGGGATACCCGTTTGCACCAATTCATACAACTCTTTCACATCTCGGTTACGCATTCTAACGCAACCATGAGAAACCGCTTGACCCATAACGTGTTCTCCTGGGGTTCCATGAAAACCAATATATCTATTATTACCCCTCGAAAAACCGATCCAACGTTCCCCTAAAGGACTATTGGGACCTGGCGCACTCACACGACCATTCCAAGGGTTTTTCCATTTGGGGTTTTCCACCATTTGTAGAACAGAAAAGTTACCTCTGGGGGTTTCCCAACCTCGTTTACCGATGGCAACTCGATAACTAGCGATTACATTATCATCGTTATAAGCATAAACACGGCGTTCTTTTAAATTGAGAACAATACGAGTAGCCAGAGTTTTTTTCTCTTCTGGAGGATTAGAAATGGCTGTTTCTTGTGCAGAAGCGGGTTGCGAAGTTTCTGGGGTGGGTAAGTCTATGGAGGATGTGGTAGAAGCAGTAACTTCAGAAGCGATCGCTTGTGGTTTGATTCCATCAACAGGCAAGAGGAAACTACCACTAATTAAAGTGAGTGTGAGTAAAGATTGAGTGAAATTCATGATTTTCAGTCCTTATATCAAGGACTAAGATTTCAATAAAAGAAGAGTAAGATATGTTACCTGTATTCTAGAAGTGACTTAGAAAAGAGTTGCTTAAAATTAGCACTCTCTTAATACTTTCTTATTTTTATCCGTGAAGGAAGAATCCCCCCCTTTCAGCCATGGGAATTGTCAATTTTCCCATCCATCCCCATAGATACTGATCTGAAATCCTTTTGAATACCATAGGTTAGGATGAGGTAAGCAGGGGGAGCAGAGGAGGCAGAGGAGGCAGAGGAGGCAGGGGAAGATAAATTACAATAGGGATTTTAACGTTTACTGATTAAGCGGATTTAATATGATAAATGAGATTAGATTGATTTCAGACAAAAAAGCAGTGAAAACTCCGAAGAATCTTCACTGCTACCACAAACAGATGATTAAAAGACTAGAATATTATTAAATATTCTTATATGTCTTAATCATCGTAAACACGACATTCAACCGCATCGGGGTTGTCATCACAATATTGCTCAAAAGAGGTTTTAGTAGGTTGTTGTTCTCGTTGGTGAGAGGCTTCAGCTTGAAGTTCTTCCACTGCATCCCATGCAGCAGCGCAGTCTCCAGACTCACTGCCCTCGGTGCTACAAACGTTTCTGGCGTTTTGTAATTCCTGTTCAATTTGTTCGTTAATGTTGCTCATAATTGCTAATCTCTTAAACACTCCTATTGATTATACAAAAAACCGTTATAGAAACTAGCCAACTTTGATTGTGATTAGGAGACAAGCTTACTTTGAAGGGACTTAAGATATTCAGTGTTAACCTTGGATTCACGGGTTAAGGCAATTTTTCCTGTCCGTGCCACTTCTCGAATGCCAAATTTAGTTAACATCTGGACAATGGCTACCATTTTACCTGGATCACCAACCACTTCGACAGTAACTGTATCCTCAGAAATATCTACTATTCTAGCTCGGAACACTTGAGCGACTTCGATAACCTCAGCACGGTTAGACGCTGCCACACTAACTTTAAGGAGCATCAGTTCCCTTTCTACACAAGGGGTTTGGGTAATATTATTAACCTTGAGAACGTTTACCAATTTGTAGAGTTGTTTGGTTAACTGTTCAATTGTATTATCATCCCCTGGCACTACCATTGTAATCCGAGAGATGCCCAGTTGTTCAGCCGGACCTACGGCTAGACTTTCAATATTAAATCCACGACGAGCGAATAAACCTGCAATACGGGTTAAAACCCCGGCTTCATCTTCAACAAGAACAGAAAGGGTATGTTTCATGGTTTTTAAGGAAACAGTCTCTAGAATCATCAAATTATTATGGGGTGTGGCCAAGGAAGTTAAACGTCCTGAAAACACTCGGCCGATCCTAATCCTAGAATAACGCCATCACTGCCCAGATATAAAATTTTTATAGAAAATCTCTAGATTGTTAGGCGTGCTATCTTAAAGTGGATCGACTGTAAAGGTTAATCCCCTGAGATAAAATCGTTCAAAATAGAGACATTCTAGCCCATGTTATCCAAATGCTTCCGTTTTGGCCTGTTGTTATTCCTTAGCTTCATGTTGACCTTTTGTCGTCCCTATTTATTGTGGCAGGGGATAGTTCATGCAGTTACCCCTTCGGTGGCGGAACAACAGGGGCGAGAATTGTATCAACAAGGAGAGATCGACCAAGCCATCGCCACTTGGCTAAGTATAGCGCAACAGTATGAACAACAAGGGGATATTGTTGGTCAGGGTAGGGTGTTGAGTTATCTGGCTTTAGCTTATAGTCAACTGGGGCAATGGGATAAGGCTAATACTTCTATTGCTCAAAGTTTGGACTTATTACAATCTCAAGAAAAAAGTCGGGAAATCCTTTCTATTCTAGCTGAAGCTTTGAATATTGAAGGTACATTATTATTAGCGCAAGGTAATTCTTTATCAGCTTTATCAAGTTGGGAAAAATCCACTGAAATTTATCAGCAAATAGATAATAAAACGGGTATTTTACGGACTGAAATTAACCAAGCCAGGGCGTTACAAAATTTAGGAATCTATAATCAAGCTTGTCAAAGATTAGTAGAAAATTTAGTTGATGAGCAGGTTAATTGTCAATCTTTAACCTTTGAGGAAGTTAATACTCTATTATCTAATGATTTAAGCCCATTAAAACAAGCAGGTTGGCTCAGTTTAGCCCAGATATTACGCCAAAAGGGAAATTTTGTAGTCGGTGAAGAAATATTGAAGCAAATTTTATCTCAGGTATCTTCCTCTGAAAAAAAAGCGTCTATTTTCTTGGATTTAGGCAGAAACTTAGAACGACAAAGTTTTTTAGAAGAAGCGAAAAGTAATTATCAAAAAGCGATCATAACAGCCAATAACTTTGATACCCTGATTCAAGCACAGTTGAGTCAATTAAACTTACTTATTTTACAAAAATCATGGCCAGAGGTTGAGCAATTATCGACTCAAATAGAACAGAATTTATCTCAATTAAAATTAAATACAACTAAAGTAGACGGACAAATTTATCTAGGAAGTCTTTTACTAAAGTGGAGTCAATTATCTGACAATTCTAATCTCTTGCCTTCCTGGATAAAAATAGAACAAATTTTCAAACAAGCCCAAGCAAATTCTCAAATCCTTAATTATGAAAAAGGACTCATTTATGGAGTGGGTAATCAAGGAAAATTATACGAAAGTCTAGCCATAAGTAAGCTTTGTAAAACTAAGAATAATTCATCAGTTAATTGTTCAAAAACCAATCAATTTTCTGATATCAATCAAGTTCAATTAAGTCTTAGAGACTTGCAAAATAAAGCCAAACAATTAACCGAGCAAGCCCTCAGTAAATCACAAGCTTTGCAAATTCCTAGTACAACCTATAGTTTACAGTGGCAACTGGGAAGAATATTAAATAGTTTAGGAAATGAACAAGAAGCAATAACCGCTTACCTAGAAGCAGTGAGATATCTGAAAATATTAGCAGTTGATTTATCACGAAATAGGGAATCTCAATTTTCTTTTCAAGAAAAAGTTGAACCAGTTTATCGAGAGTTGCTCAGTTTATTATTACCACAAAATAATCGGGAGGATGTTTCGCAAAAAAACTTAAAAGAAGCAAGAAAACAAATCGAAGCCTTACAAGTAGCAGAACTTAATAACTTTTTCCAAGATATTTGTGTTGAAAGTCAACCCATTGATATCTCCACTGTTGATCCCAATGCCGCTATTATTTACCCCTTAATATTAAGCGATCGCTTGGCTATTTTGATCGATTTGCCTAATCAACCTTTACAGGTTAGAATTACTCAAGTTTCCCAAAAAGAATTAGAAAAAATAGCAAAACAATTTCGCTATAATATAGTCATAAGGAGTCAACGTGAATTTTTTAAAGATGGTAAAAAACTGTATGACTGGCTAATTGAACCGTTCATTGAGCAACTGCAACAAGCTGGAATTAAAACTTTAGTCTTTGTTCCCGATGGAATCTTAAGAAATATACCCCTTGATGCTTTATATGACGGTCAAAAATATCTAATCGAAAACTACAAAGTTGCCCTGACATCTAGTTTAACATTACTATCCCCACAATCCCTACAAGAACAAGGATTAAAAACTCTTTTTTCTGGGTTAACAGAAACTTACCAAAAGGACGGATTAATCCCTTTATTTTACGTCAAACAAGAATTAAAAGCCATTACCTCCCAAGTACCTAATATGGTACTTATTAATGAGGAGTTTACGTTAGAGAATTTACAAAGTACCCTAAAAAATAAATCCTTTCCTATTGTACATTTTGCTACTCATGGTCAATTTAGTTCGCAGTTTGAAGAAACATTTTTAGTAGCTTGGAATAGCTCTATCAATGTACTAGAACTAGAAAAATTACTAAAAGAAAATGATCCTAGAGGTATTAACCCGATTGAATTGTTGATATTAAGTGCTTGCGAAACAGCCGCAGGAGATAATCGGGCTGCTTTAGGGTTAGCAGGGTTTGCAGTCAGAGCAGGAGCCAGAAGTACCTTAGCTACATTATGGTCAGTGAATGACCAAGCTTCTGCGGTGATTATGGAAGAATTTTATAAACAATTATCTACTAACAAATTATCAAAAGCAGAGGCATTAAGACAAGCTCAATTAACGATGTTAGCAGATCGTTGGTATAAACACCCTTTTTATTGGTCAGCTTATACATTAGTAGGAAACTGGCTCTAATACTTTAGTGACATCCTCTCATACCCAAAAAGCAAAAGCTGCTAAACCCATAAATAAAATAGGAACGAGCCATCTTAAAAATTCGTCTAAAGATACGGCTAAATTAGGATATCCTTCCGCCACTAAATTAATACTAATAACCGATTCAACTAAAGCAATAAATACCAATAACATTGCCCCGACAATGACTTTATCTTCTGCGGTTAAATAGTTCATTTTGGGAAGTTCTTGTCGCAAGATAAACTGATAAGTAATTAAGCTCACCATTGTCGCAGTAGCTAAGGTAATTTGTGGTACAATTTGTGTAGGTTCCAGCCAAAAAACTAAGTCCGACATTAAAACAATTAAAGCCACAGGAAAAAGAACTCGCCAAGCATAAAAACTGGAGTGTCTTTTAACTCTTATTTCGTAATCAAATCTGGCATAATCTTGTTGTTCAGGTTGTAAATAATGTGCGTGACTATGGGTGGTAATCTCTTTAAAAGACCAATTTACTAAAGAAATTTCGTCACTAATTCCATTAAGTTCATCTGCTTCGATATAATAAATTTCTTGAGGAGAATAACTAAAAGAAATTAATTCTATTTTGATCACTTGTTCATCAAAAGGAAATCTTTTTAAATCTAGACTGGTGGATAATTCTCCATAAAATCGCTGTCGATAAGTAACAATTCCTTGGGGATTTATATGAACAATCTCATCTAATTCTTTGTTTAAATGTCTTTGGTTAATAATATGTAGATTCGGGTGCCAAACTTCCTCTAATTTACATTGATAAGGGGAAGACTTATGAGAAGATAAAGAGGAGTCTAAACGAGAATCATACCACTGCAATCCTAAATAAAAATCAATGTAAACAGTTTGCTCAACCTCATTTATTTTGGCCAAATCTAAGGTATAAATACCAACTAATATTTGAGTAATATCTGATTGATCATTAGGTCTAGGAATAGCTTGATCGTGGGGAATAAACCAATGTTTTTTACTGTTTTTAGTAACAGCTATGTTTATTTTAGGGGGTGGTTTGATTGTCATAAATACTTAGCTAATATAGCAATGCTTATATTGCTTTTATCTCTCTCTTTCTTCTTAGCAAATTTTTGATTAAATCTCTGTTACCATCTATACTTTATTTAGAATAAGTATAGATTTTTTTTCTTAAGTCTAGCTATCTATGGACTTATTTAACGAGAACTAATAACCTGAGTTCGGTGTTAGGAGTTCGGAGTTCGGAGTTATAATTTTTTCAACGAGATAATAAGGGCTTGAAACTTCTAAGTTAAGTCAGTTCGAGGCAAATTTCCTTATATAGAACTCAAGTTAATAGGTTACTTAATAAAGTTTTACATAGCTTAGTATTTTCAGGAAAGAAAATCAATTCTCAAGTAGTTAAAGTCAAACTAAATCCTGTTGCCCATGCCTTCTCTCAACTAGCCAGTTTTGTCCGAGGTGCAAGATGTTAGTTGGAGTTAAACATTGATAGAATCAAGGATTAAATTGACTTGTTTTAGAAGGATCGATATTAATCATCGGTAAAGTACCATTTCCTCCGATCACCATAGGAAATTTTCCATCCCATTTTTCGATGGCTTGCTTTTGTAATAATTCTGAGTTAAGAGACTGTCTTAGTAATTCTTGTGCTTCTGCTTGTCCTCTAGCTTTGGTAATCATTGCTTCTGCTTCTTTTTTAGCAGTTTCAGCGTCCTGTTCTGCTATTTTTTTCCGTTCAATTGATTGCTTATAATTATCAGAAAAACTGAGGCGAACTAAAGATATTTCGACGACTTTGATCCCTCTTTTTTCCAGTCTATTTTTAACGCGGTTATCAATTTCTTGTTTTAAAGTTTCTCTTTGTTTCAAAATTTCTTCAGAATTTCTTTGAGGGGTTGAGGCTTTAACCGCTTCTGATAAGGCGGGGACAATAATAACATCAATTAACTGACTATTACTACCAACATTTTGATAAATGGTGTTAGCGTTGTTCGGTTCAATGTGCCAATTCAAAGAAATTTTAGCCTGTAAAGACTGTAAATCTTTCGTCCCTACAGATTCTTCAAGATCCGTTCTTTGTATTCTCACATTCATCTTTTTTACTTGGGTAATAATGGGAACAATGGGATGAATCCCTTCCCCCAAAATATTATCTTGTACTTTTCCCAATTTAACCACTACTCCCCTTTGACCAGGTGAAATAACAGTAAAGGGTCGAAACACTAATAAAATAAGAGCGGCCACAATAAAAGTGCCAAGACAACCAATTGAACTGGACTTAATAGAGCTAAGAGAATCCCGATTCATAAAGACTCCGATCAAGAATTGATAATAGACAATAAATAATCTTTAATTCAAACATAAAGCTAAAAAACAGAAATTGACTTAACTCTAATCAATTCTTCCACTACTGACTAAGTGTAAATTTATGTATATAAATGTAAAAAAAATCACCTCTTTTGTTTATGTAGAGCGAAGCTAGAAATAGATGTTAAAAATTCCCAAAAAACGACCTTAACTTGAGTGTTGTAATAGCACACTGAGAAGGGATAACTAGAATTGTACACAGGGAATTAGGAGGACACAATGGGTATCGCTACAGTTAACCCAGCAACGGGAGAAACTATTAAAATCTTTGAACCACTTACAGCAGAAGAGATTGAGGCTAAACTCGCTTTAGCTGAGAATACCTTTAAAAAGTACCGCAAAATTTCCCTTGAACAAAAGAGTCAATGGTTAAAAGCGGCTGCTGATATTTTAGAAAGAGATCAGCGTAAACTAGGGGAAATTATGACCCTAGAAATGGGCAAACCCATCAAAAGTGCGATCGCAGAGGTGAAAAAATGCGCCTTAGTTTGTCGTTACTATGCAGATAATGCGGCCGAATTTCTCAAAGATGTTGCCGCGGAAACCGATGCCAGTCGTAGCTTTATCCGTTATCAACCTTTAGGGGTTATTTTAGCAGTGATGCCTTGGAATTTTCCCCTGTGGCAAGTATTCCGCTTTGCGGCTCCTGCTTTAATGGCTGGTAATGTGGGCATCCTCAAACACGCTTCTAATGTCCCCCAATGCGCCTTAGCCATTGACGCTATTCTCAAAGAGGCAGGATTTCCTGGGGGGAGTTTTCAAACCCTACTCATCGGTGCATCTCAAGTAGAATCCATTATTAATGATTCTAGAGTAAAAGCCGCCACTTTAACAGGAAGCGAGCCCGCAGGAGCTAGTTTAGCCTCAGCAGCCGGAAAACAAATTAAGAAAACCGTTTTAGAATTGGGGGGTAGTGATCCCTTTATTGTCTTAGAAAGTGCTGATATTGAAGCAGCAGCCACCACGGCAGTAACAGCAAGGATGTTGAACAATGGGCAGTCTTGCATTGCAGCAAAACGCTTTATTTTGGCTGAGTCTATCGCCGATGAATTTCAATCCTTACTCACAGAAAAATTTAAAGCCCTCAAAGTAGGCGATCCCATGAACGAAGACACAGACATTGGTCCTCTAGCTAATGCCTCCATGTTATTAGAACTGGATCAACAAGTTCAAGAAACGGTGACAAAAGGAGGCAAAATAGTATTAGGAGGTCAAGTGTTTAGCGATCGCCCAGGCTACTTTTATCCACCCACCATTTTAACGGATATTCCTGTCGATTCTCCTGGTTATTACGATGAATTCTTTGGACCCGTCGCTTTACTCTTCCGAGTTAAAGATATCGACGAAGCCATTGAATTAGCAAACGATACCATCTTCGGTTTAGGAGCTAGTGGCTGGACTAATGAGCCAAGGGAACAAGAGCGACTCATCGACGAGATTGAAGCAGGATCTGTATTTATTAATGGTATGGTCAAATCCGATCCCCGCCTGCCTTTTGGTGGCATCAAGCGATCGGGTTACGGACGGGAATTAAGCATTGAAGGGATGCAAGAATTTCTGAATGTTAAAACCGTGTGGATTAAGTGAGGAAATTGCCATAAATAGTGGTTTTTGTCAAGGATCTTTCGTTAAATTAGACTAAGAGAAATTTGATAATCCATCCTACCCTCCCGAAAAATGATTGATCACAGTCTTTCGGGAGTTATCTACCGACTAATCAGCATAAGGGAAAAACAACATGGGGGAAATGAACACAGCCGAATTACTGGTGAAATGTCTCGAAAATGAAGGGGTGAAGTATATTTTTGGATTGCCAGGGGAAGAAAATCTCCATGTCCTTCAAGCTCTCAAAGACTCCTCAATTCAATTTATCACTACTCGTCATGAACAAGGGGCCGCTTTTATGGCTGATGTCTATGGGCGACTGACAGGGAAAGCGGGGGTGTGTCTATCTACCTTAGGACCAGGGGCAACCAATTTGATGACAGGGGTAGCCGATGCGAACCTAGACGGTGCGCCCTTAGTGGCCATTACAGGACAAGTGGGAACCGACAGAATGCACATTGAGTCCCATCAATATCTGGACTTAGTGGCCATGTTTGCACCAGTAACAAAATGGAATAAACAAATCGTTCGTCCTAGTATTACTCCAGAAATCACCCGTAAAGCCTTTAAATTGGCACAAAGCGAGAAACCAGGGGCGGTTCATATCGATCTCCCTGAAAACATTGCAGCTATGCCTGTGGATGGACATCCCTTAAAACGGGATGCTCAAGAAAAAACCTACGCTTCCTATCGTAGTTTAAATGCAGCGGCCATGGCTATTTCAAAGGCCAACAATCCTTTGATTTTAGTGGGAAATGGAACCATTCGGGCCCATGCTAGTGAAGCATTAACAGAGTTTGCCACCACCTTAAACATCCCTGTGGCTAATACGTTTATGGGTAAAGGAGCAGTAGCTTACACTCATCCTTTATCATTATGGACAGTGGGGCTGCAACAAAGAGATGTTATTACCTGCGCCTTTGAACAAAGCGATCTCGTCATTGCAGTGGGGTATGATTTGATCGAGTATTCCCCCAAAAAATGGAACCCAGAAGGAACAACCCCCATTATTCACATTGGTATGGAACCAGCAGAAATTGATAGCAGTTACATTCCTTTAGTAGAAGTGGTTGGGGATATTAGTGATTCCTTGATGGATATTTTAAAACGAGCAGATCGTCAAGGGAAATCAACTTCTGTTGCCACTGGCTTACGGACTAAGTTAGTGACAGAATATGAGAATTATGCCCATGATGAAGAGTTCCCCATTAAACCTCAAAAAATTATCTACGATCTGCGTCAGGTGATGGGGCCAGAAGACATTGTTATCTCCGATGTGGGAGCCCATAAAATGTGGATGGCTCGTCATTATCATTGTGATAGTCCCAATACCTGTTTGATTTCTAATGGCTTTGCTGCGATGGGTATTGCTATTCCTGGGGCGATCGCTGCTAAATTAGTGGCCCCTGACAAAAGAGTGGTGGCAGTAACAGGGGATGGCGGTTTTATGATGAACGCTCAAGAGCTAGAAACAGCTTTACGGGCGGGAACACCGTTTGTTACCCTTATTTTCAATGACAATGGTTATGGTTTAATTGAATGGAAGCAAATCAATCAATTTGGTAAGTCTTCTTTTATTAAGTTTACCAATCCAGATTTTGTTAAATTTGC
>JASJEA010000283.1 GCA_030064935.1 Crocosphaera sp.
CAACTGAGAAAAAAAGGGGCAATATTACAACATGGTTCTATGATTTTAGCACCTGATGTTGAGTTTTTTAGTTATGTTTTTAACTCTCAACCATCCCCGGTTGTTTCTGATATTTCTACATCTTTTTTATCTGCAAATGATAGGGGAGAAGATTTGATTAATCAGATTATTGAAGCGTTAATTAGATCGGCTAGTGAATGTTTTAAAATTCAGTTAATTACTGAACCTTTATCAGATAAAGAATGGATAGAAATCCGTAATTTTGCCAATACTAATTTATGATTTTTTTTTAACTTTTTCTGAATTTATATGATGTCTAGATTGGAAGTTGGACAAATAGTGAGAGACAAACATTTATCTTAACTGCACCCGTCCTTTAACAACAGAACGCAACAATCTATTAACGCTGCAACGCTCCTCTTCACTTATAGAATCATCCAACACAGCAGCCATAAGGCCATAACGGTCTGATTCAGTCAGAGAAGAATTTTCGGCAACAGAAGCCATGATTTCGTTGATTGCACCAGGGAGTAATTTAACTTGAAGCATGGGACTTACCTTGAACTCTATACTTTAATCATCTTTCGTTTTTTTCGTTATAGTGGTGACTTGTAGTTGAAGTCGAGAGTGATTTTTCGATATTAGGAGAGTGAGTTATTCTGCCACCACAAAGTGAAGCAGATAAGCAACCTTTGTGACAAACATCACCTTCCTTGGAATCTCATTGGCAATCGATGCCGTAGATATTGTCCGGTATATAGCTGGCGACCGACAAGAAACTCTATCTGGCTTGTAGTACAATACTCCAAAATTATCTATTACGCTTCTATGCCGTTCTGACTAAACTTGAGCTTGGACAATCACATGAAACAAAGACTGCACCCTAGTTTCATGATTCCTATCGTTCTATTCTCTACTGGTACTGCCATGAAGTGTATACGAAAGAGCATTGACTTAATCAAATAATAGCGGTATAATAGGTCAAAAGACCGAGGATTTGACTGTACTCAATCTCCATGAAATCAATTCATACCAAATTAAAACTCAATAATAAACAAAAAACGCTCTTGCTTCAACACGCAGGCTACAGTAGATGGGTTTATAACTGGGGTTTAAGTTTATGGAATCATGCTTATGTTGATGGTTACAAGCCAAATTTTCGTTAGCTTAGAGAAGTGTTTACCAATCACACAAAACCTCTTTATCCTTGGATCAAAAACTTGTCGTCTAGAGTCTATCAATATGCTTTCATCAATTTGGGTTATGACGTTTTATATCAGTTTTATAAAGCAGGTCTAGGCAAAGTTAAGAGAACGGCTCTTAATCTAGCGATATCGCCGTTGAAAAACAATGAATTTAACTCGGAAATTTGATTACCAATTAAGCTTATGACGAAACAAATTTATTCAGACATAACATCGCCTACATCCAATTCATTAATCGAAGCAAAGGCTCCAGTGCATTGGACACTGATGAGCTTTTTCATCCTTGTAGTTTTCTTTAACCTTTGTCTCTATGCTCAAGTGCTAACAGTGGGGTTGGCTTATTTCTATAACCCAGAATGGTGGCAGGCGCATGTTTGGTTAGTGCGAGGGTATAGCGGTTTATCTTTAATTCTGTTGGCATGGGTGTATCGCATTATCGTCCCCCTTCGAGTGAGGTATCTCACCATCAGCCTGCCAGTCTTGTTGGGATTGCAATTTATGACAATTCACCTGAAAACGCCGATTCCATTAGCTATCATGCATCCATTGATTGGTTTCAGCTTGTTCTCGGTTTCAACCACGCTGGTACATCGTATGAGTCGTTTTCTGTTTCCTAAGACGGATGCAATCGCTTAGTAAGGAACAATCAGAACCAAAATCTATCCATCTGGTATTCCTTGGAAGTTAAAGGATCTCTTGACTTCCAGACGTATAGAACCAATTTTGGATCTATGATCTATATAGAGGAGAAGTGTGGGGAGATTGGGGGATGGGGAGATAGAGAAATGGTCAAGTAAGGGGACATTTTTCTACCTTTTTCCCTATTATAGCATCTCGCTTTCCTCACTTCTATACGTCACCCTACCAATAGCTCCCCTACCTGAGTTCTGACTCCGGGAGCCAAAACCACGCACCGCGTGCAAAGATACCAAATAGCTTCTATAAAGACTCTCAATCCGTTACGTAACGCTCTCACGATTAACCAGCTATCTTCATCATCCCTTAGTTTCTCCCTGTTCAAGGATTTTAACTAACCACACAGGCTTTATGAATGCCGTCAAAGGAGACAACACAATGAAAGAAAACACAAACAGTGGTCGTACCAACACTCGACAAGGAGAGGTCGGAATTTTGTCGTGCGGAATGTAGGTTAAATAGAGATAATTAATAGGATATAGCAATCCTATTTTATTTGTGTCAAAAATCTTGCCACGTTTTGGAAATAGGAAATAGGGAATGGTTAATGGGTAAGGGTTTCGGAGTTTATTTCTAGTTTTTGAATTGTTACAACCTATTTAGAATTGCTATATAAATACCTGCCAAGTTACTGTTCTTTATGCTACTTTTTATATTACATATTGAAACACAAAATGTGGGATAAAAGGATTTCAGCAGAAAAAGAGTTTCATTCTTAAGTTAAATAACTATAGTTTCTTACCTTATCGATCATCTTGAAGATAATTTTATACTTAGATTTTAACTAGCTTTTAAAGGGAGTTGCACATAACCAAAAGTCACATTAAATTTACGACACCAGATACCAACAGACTTAAATTCATTAAGATTGATATTCTGGGGTAATTCGTATCTTTGCGCTCCATTAAAATTCTTCAGTGCTGCCAGATTAATATAATCTTTCTCCTTAACTTTCACAGGAATACTACTATTCCGGTGTAAAATAACTCGTACATCAGGACCTGTGACAGTAGTAAAATCCTCAGTAAATTCTAGGTAACGTTTTCCATTTTCGGTAATAATTCTAGCATTTCCCGATGTGGGATGGTTTTTTTCAACTGTAACGAAAGAGCCATCCGCTATCGAGTTTTGGGCAATAATGTTAGTAGCAGGTTGTGCTGAGACGGTAGTTGGAGTAATTACAATACCACTGATAGTACCTAATAATATTGTAGTGGTAATAGTAAGTGTTTTTAAAGTATTGTTCATCATCTTAACTCCATTAGTTGACTTATAAAACTAAGATAAAAAGCACAATTAGGAAATTGATGAAGTAAAGACAAAAGAAAGCTAGATTTAGGCTGAAATTAGTTTTAGATGATTCTCAGAAAAATTTCATTTTTTCAGAATACTAGGACGTAGTAGGTGAATGTCCAATCGATTCTACTAAACTTACCCAAACTTACCCACGTCGGAATTGACGGAATTTTTTCTGATATAGGAATGGAAGCAAAGGGCGCGGACATTTCTAAAATTTTCAAACTTAGTCATAGATTATTTTTGACTTTTGCTTTGCTCGTAGCGCTATATTTTTCTATTCATTCCCTACAACTTATCTCAATCTCCTCTTTAGCTTTTTTTTACAAATAGTATGTTAGTACTCCTAGATATATTTAGGGCGCTAAAGCACAACTACAAACAAATATTTTTTTATAATTAATTACTCGTTGTTCGTCGTCTTATAATGACAATGATGATATAATTTTATTGCTAATAATTATTTGAATTAAATCAATCTATGAAACGCCGTCAAATTTTACAGTTTGCTGGCTCAATGTTAGCTACTCTGGGCATAAGTCAATTAGAAATTCAAAACAAAAGTCTCCATTCTGCTAAAACTTTAGCCCAAAATACTCCGCGTAAATTAGCTTTATTAATTGGTATTAATAACTATTCTAATCATTCTAAATTACGAGGATGTATCACAGATGTTCAATTGCAAAAAGAATTATTAATTAATCGGTTTGGTTTTAATCCAGCAGATATTTTATTAGTTACAGATGAAAGTCAAATTAAACCGACTCGTGATGGCATATTAAGTTCATTTGAAGAACATATAATTAAACAGGCAAAACCAGGAGATGTAGTGGTTATTCATTATTCTGGTCATGGTTCGCGAGTAGTAGATAAAGACCAAGATGAAATTGATGGTTTAAATAGTACCTTTATTCCCATAGACCAAACAATAATAGAACAAGAAAACCAGAAATTAGTATCAGATATTATGGGGCGTACTCTATTTTTATTAATGTCTGCTATTAACACAGAAAATATTACAGTAGTATTAGATAGCTGTTATTCAGGAGGTGGAAAAAGAGGTAATTTAACAGTGCGCTCTCTTACTAGAGAAGGAGATCCTTATGAATATTATCCTAATAATCAAGAATTAGAATATCAACAAAAATGGCTTTCGCGCCTGAATATGTCAGAAGCATAATTCAAACAAAAACGACAAGAAAGTATTGCTAAAGGAATTGTTATTGCTTCGGCGAAAAGAAATCAATTAGCAGCAGATGCTCCCTTTGATGGTTTTCATGCAGGAGCATTTACTTATTTAATGACTCAATATTTATGGCAAGAAACAGGTAATCAAAAAATTAGTAGTATGTTGGCTAATGTCTCCCGTACTACCACTAATTATTCTTTTACTGGGCAAATACCAGAATTTGAAGCTCAGAAAAATACAAATAACGAAAATAAACCTACTTATTTATTAAAAAAATTAACGCCTCCTGCTGAAGGAGTTGTGATAGAAAATCAAGTAAAATTTTGGTTAGGTGGAGCTAACCCTGAGTCATTAGTAACTTTCGATAAAGATGCTGTATTTGCTTGGGTGGATAATACAGGTGCGGAAAAAGGAAAAGTACAATCAATATCTCGCGATGGTTTGTTGGGATATGGCAAAGTTATTGAAGGTAAAACTCCTCCTCCTGGTGCATTATTACAGGAAAGAGCGAGGTCTATTCCAGCAGATTTTACTTTGAAAATAGGATTAGATGATTCTTTGGGTAATACAACTACTAAAGCGCGGGGAGGTTTAGAACAAATTTCTCGTATTCAACCTGTATCTTTACAACAGGGAGAAGTGCATTATATTTTGGGGAAAATGACAGAAACTTTGGCAAAAGAAGCACGACAAAATAATTTGTTGGAAGTGCCAGAAGTAGGGAGTTTTGGTTTATATACTCCGGGGTGATTAACTGTTGAATAAAAATTGTAGAAAGTAGTTGCTAGCGTGTAGAAAAATGTTTTAATATTAAACAGGTA
>JASJEA010000069.1 GCA_030064935.1 Crocosphaera sp.
ACAATGACATACTAACATAAAAATCGTACTTCGTGTTAATATATTGGTCGCAATTCCTCTCTCTCGCTAACATTCGTATAGCGTCAGCCTCCTTGCGACATTAAGGTGAATCGGTTATTAAGAGGAATGTTTTTCTTAGTAACTGCCTTGCAAATTTTACTCGTTTTACGGTTTATTTTAAAATTTGCCAATGCCAACCCTGATAACTTATTTGCTACAGTAATTTACAATTGGTCGAGTCCTTTTGTTGCACCGTTTAATAATCTTTTTACCGATATTTATCTCGGTGGTAGTGTTCTGGAAATTAATACAATTACCGCTATGATTATTTACGGACTTTTGGCAACATTGGGGACAAGATTAGTAGAAATTATCTCAGGAAGGTGAGAGAAGATAATTCAGGTTAAAAAATCAGGGTTCAGCACATCTTCTTGACTAAATTCTAAATTCTACATTCTACATTCTGATTGACCTTATTTCCATTCAGGATGAGGTTCAATGGGTAAACAAGTTCCATATTTATTAATTTGATTAATCATTTGATAGAGTCGCCCTGAATTGAGACGATTGAAATATAAAGTTAAGCGAGAAAGATTAGAAGTTTCGTTATTTAAGTCTTGGGATAACCCTGGACTTTTTTCAATTTTTCCCTTGACTAAAATATCAGAATATTCGTCATTCAGTTCAGCTACTTGTTCATCCGTTAATTCTGAATTTAAACGTAACACTAATACATCATCTATATAACGACTAGAATGATAAACACAGTAAAATTGACGGATCACGTTACAAGCAGTGGCCAAACTATCGGTAATGGTATACAGACTCGAATCTTCTGCACTAATTAATCCTCGTGCCAATAAGTTATGATAATTATATTCATTCCATGTTTGCCAATAGTTCCCTCCCGGTTCATCGATCAAGACTAAAGGGCAAGGTCCATACTTTCCTGTTTGACATAAGGTTAAGGTTTCAAAAGCCTCATCTTGTGTTCCAAAACCCCCCGGAAATAATACCACCGCATCACTCTCTTTTAAAAAGAAAAGTTTACGGGTAAAAAAGTATTTAAAGTTAATTAATTTTTCATCTCCTGCAATAAAAGGATTGGTTCCTTGTTCAAAGGGTAACTCAATGTTTAAACCGAAAGAATGTTCTCTGCCAGCCCCCTCATTCCCCGCTTCCATGATCCCGCCACCAGCCCCCGTCAGGACCATAAAACCGAACTGAGTAATATAACGGGCAAACTCCACTGCAAGACGATAAGCTGAGCTTTGAGGCGATAAACGGGCTGACCCAAAAATAGTGACTTTACGGGTGTGGCGATAGGGATAAAAAACCTCAAACCCCTTTTCCATATCTTCTAGAGCCCTGGTTAGTATTTTCCAGTCTAAGGAGTCAACCTTTTCATCAGCAATACGTAATAAGACTCCCAATGCCCTTTCTATCAACTTACCATGTTCATGTTCTGATAAATTCTCCAACAGTTTTTCTAAGTCTGAAGCGAGGGAAGATAGCTGAGAATTGGTAGATATGGTCATAATAAGGAATAAGACTCAAAATTAAAAGGTTATCGATCAATTAAGAAAAGAACAAGTTTTGCCTATTTCAAGGTGTTGTCTTCAAGCTTACGCTTATTTTAGCGAAATTATGGTCTAATGTTAAACAGCTAATAGGTAATATAAATTATAATAGCGTCTTTAGTCTTTGATAGTTTAGCTGGTTTTTGAGGGTTGATTTTAATTACTTATAATTTTCAAGTCTATAATCTTGATCTCCCTCCCTTAGCAATCATCATCGATTATTAATTAATTTAAAAAATATGTCAAAACTTATAATTAAACAGGTTCAATATCAAGACGAGTTAGAAGCAATTAAAATGATTCGTTGTTGTGTCTTTCAGGAAGAACAAGGGGTTGATCCGGCCCTGGAATTTGATGGTTATGATGAGAGTTGTGAGCATCTTTTAGCTTATTGGAATGATCAAACTGTGGGAACCACAAGAATTCGATATCTTGATGAAGAAACAGCAAAAATTGAACGATTGGCTGTCTTATTACAAGCAAGAGGTCAAGGAATTGGCTCTAAATTAGTTAAACAAGCAATCCAGATAATTGAAGCCAAGAAAACCTATACAAAAATCATGATCCATGCTCAAATTTATATTCAATCTTTGTATAAAAAATTCGGCTTTAAGCCGGTAGGCGATCGCTTTTTAGAAGGAGACATTATTCATATTAAAATGATTAAACTACTTAACCAACTAGATAATTAATAACAAGATTTGAGCAGAAAAAGGGTTACAAGCCTCCTCTTTCAAGGAGATGAAAGCGGTAGAGGGATGGCGAAGTTTCCTCGCCATATCCAATGGACCACGAGAAGAAGAGGTAATTCTAAATTCTACATTCTGATTGACTGAATCAACTCCCATTAGTTTGATACCCAACAAATATTATACAAAGCTTAAAAAAAGGGGTATATAGACAAGGATTTTTTAGTCTACAAAGGGACAGAGTAAACTAATAGCTTGAACTCCCTGTAAAGCAATCTAGCTCTGTCAATCCAACAGGGGGATATTTATTGACACATCAATGAAACAGGAGAAAGAATTGAATGCAAGATAAACATATGCTTATGATTCCAGGGCCCACCCCTGTCCCTGAAAGCGTCTTATTAGCGATGGCTAAACATCCAATTGGTCACCGAAGCGGAGATTTTAGCCAAATTATTGGCCAAATCACAGAAAACCTGCGCTGGCTTCACCAAACTCAACATGATGTGCTGATGTTAACCGCTAGTGGAACAGGGGCCATGGAAGCTGGGATCATCAATTTTCTCAGTGCAGGGGATCGGGTTTTAGTCGGCAATAACGGCAAGTTTGGAGAACGCTGGGTAAAAATTGCCCGTACTTTTGGCTTAGAGGTTGAAGAGATTACCGCAGAATGGGGAAAACCTCTTGATCCTGAAGCCTTTAAGGCGAAGCTAGAGGCCGATAAAGATAAAACCATCAAAGCAGTCATTATCACCCATTCTGAAACCTCCACAGGGGTTCTCAATGACCTCCAAACTATCAATCGCTACGTTAAAGCTCATGAAGAAGCTTTGATCATGGTAGATGCGGTTACAAGTTTAGGAGCGGTAAATGTTCCCATCGATGAATGGGGGCTGGATATGGTGGCTTCCGGGTCCCAAAAAGGCTATATGATTCCTCCAGGCCTAGGATTTGTGGCTGTTAGTCCTAAAGCTTGGAAAGCCTACGAAAATGCTACCCTCCCTAAGTTTTATCTTGATTTAGGAGCCTACAAAAAAGCAACAGATAAGAATAGTTCCCCCTTTACCCCCCCTGTTAACCTGATGTATGGGTTAAAAGTGGCTTTAGAGATTATGAAAGGCGAAGGGTTAGAGGCGATGTTTGCCCGTCATCAACGATTAACCCAAGCCACCCGCGCTGGGATGAAAGGGTTAGGGTTATCCCTGTTTGCCCCCGATGAATCAGCTAGTTTTGCAGTGACTGCGGTTATGCCTTCCACCGTTGAAGCCGAAGCCATTCGCTCCACTATGAAAAAAGAGTTTGATATTGCCCTAGCAGGGGGACAAGATCACCTGAAAGGGAAAATCTTCCGCATTGGTCATTTAGGCTTTGTCAGTGAACGAGATGTTTTAACAGCGATCGCCGCGTTAGAGGCAACTTTACAAAAATTAGGTCACGATGGGGCTAAGTCTGGGGCCGGTATGGCCGCTGCTGCTCAAGTGTTCAGTCAGTAATCACTGACGACGTAAAAAAGAAGGCAGATCGACTTTGTCCTTAGCAGCATCTTCTTTACGATGACGATCAATACTAAAACTAAAGGGCACAGAACTACTCACTAATAAGCCATTGGCAGAATTGCTGCTAGGACTTTGAAGATCGTCATCTTGATTCTGTATTGGGTTTTGTTCTGTTCCTTCTGGTGAACTTTCTTCGGGTTGAGGGGTGGCACTGTTATCTTCAACAGGAGATAAGGAAAAGAACGCTTCTAGGGTTGAGTCGATGGAATCTGAAACAACAGTGTCCTGATTCGGCTCTTCAGAAGACTGTGATGAGTTAGAGGCTGTGGGACTTGACCAGGGTTGAATAGAAACCATTGAGGGAGAAGCGTTAGGGGTCATTATCCCGTTTTCTGTTGACTCCTGGGTGGGGATTTTTTGGGTCCCACTGCTTAAACATTCATCCAAAGCGGCCTTGTATTGTAAACTATAGCGTTGTTGTCGTTGCAAACGTTGCTGTAACTCACTAATCTGTTGTTCTTGGAGGGCAATTTTCTTATTTTTGCCCCTATTTTCCTCTTTGAGAACAGCATAGTCCCTCTCTAAGTTAGCAACAGTTTCTTTAAGAGTGTTCAATCCTTCTTGTAGGACTTTAAGTTCCTCCTGCTGTTGCTTTCCCTGATGATGAGATTCTTCGAGTTGTTTGATGAGATTAGTATTTTGAGCTTGGGTTGTTTGCAGTTGTACCGTTTGCTGGGAGACGAGGGAGTTATGATGGAGCGATTGCTTTTGATAGTCTTGTAGTTGTTGTCTTGAGGTGGCTAGAGATTGTTCTAACTTGACAATGGTATCGAGAAGTTCACGATTTTGCCCTCTGAGTTTACGAGCTAAATCAAACCAGTCTTGATCAAAGGGAGCGTCAGTATCTGCAACAATGGTCACATCCATGACTTCTGAGGGTTCCTCAGACTGATGTTGGTTTGAATGAGTTAGAATATCAGACTTTATGGCTTCCGTGGAGTCAGACTGAAAAGGCTGATAAGAATTATTGTTACCCATAGGAATATTACATACATTTTAGCTATAGTAATCAAGATGTTATTCAGAGAAATTTAGTTTCTTTTAAATGGCCAAGTGTCCAGAAAAACAACATTTGTTGTAGAATGAAGTGGGTGCTAATGGGCGTAAGGAATCAACGAGGATTGACCTCATCAACGTAAGGAACGCTGAGATTCTCAAAGTAACACAGAGAACTTGAGAGTAGACCAAGCCAATATAGCAAGGGTTTTTGCCCCCAGCCAGACGTTAGGGGTAAAAGTGTTAATTAAGGGGTAATTATGCAATTATCATCCGATTCATTTTACCAAGCGGTTCAAAATCTTGAGAATCATCCAGAATCAATTAGAGTTAAAAAATTAATCTTTTGTATTTGTAAAAAAAATTGGCAAAACGATCTCAATGTTCTTAATGCTTTATCCCTGGAAACCTTGGTTAAAGAGTTGATTACAAAGCAAGAAACCGTTGAACAGCTAACACTATCTTTGTATAAATTGGTGAAAACTCTAAACCGCCCTAAAGTGTATGCAGTGGTTGCTAAAGCTATTGTTGAACAATTGGCTCCCATCTATCGGGAGATGAATCAAGAAACGGAAGTTGTCAATGTAGAAACTGCTCCTGAAGAGACTCAAGTATCTGATGCCGCCTTTCTCTTAGAACAAGCAGTCAGAAATTTAAAGAGTCATCCTGAAACCGCAAGAATTCATAAACTCATTTACGCTATCACCAAAAACAGTTGGGAAAATGATTTAAACCGCATCCAAGATTATGGCTTAAAAAAGTTAATTCTAGAAAGCCTCGAAATTTACCCCAATTATAACTCTCTCAAAAAAGCCTTTATCCAATTAGTCAACAACATTAATAAAAAGAATTTATATTTAGCCATTTCTAAGATTATTCTCAATCAAATTAGTGGTTTATACGATACGTTACAACAGGAAGAAGATACAGCCCCCCAACAGGGTTCTCATAGCTACAGTACCCAAATTATTCAAGTTAATCCTAACGTCAATTATGGTAATCTCCAAACCTCCTCAACTTCAAGCTTTGAAACCTCTGTGATTGATATTAGCTCAGAACAGATGGTGACTGAGTTAAAACAGGTACAACCACCACCACCGCCGCCAGCACCACCAAAAACCTATGATATTTTTGAAATACGTTTAGAAATCATGCAATACACCAACCCCTTACGGGCTAAAATATTGCTGTTTTCTCTACTCTTTCATCCTTGGGACCGTAGTGGACAAGATTGGTCAACCCTAAGAAGCTATAGCCTTGATGATCTTCTTGAACAACTGATTCAAAGTGGTCGCCCCATCAGTGTCATTGAAAGCAAACTTTATCAGATGGCTAAATCCCTCAGTGATCCTGACTCCGATTTACAAGCAGCAAGCACCCTCGTTGAAGCCATTAAACCCTTTGTCTAACCCTAATATAATCCAACCTTGTCCCTATGAAGCCCAGTGAATTGATTGAGCGTTATTCTGCCGGAGAAACTTCGTTTAATGGCTTAAAACTACCCGGTATTAACCTAGTCGGAGCAGATTTAATCGGTATTAGCCTCAATGAAGCAGATTTACACGGTGCGAACTTTCTCTTTTCCTACTTTAACCGCGCCAGTTTAACTCAAGCTAACTTGGTGGGAGCTAATTTAAGCGGTGCTAACCTCTCCCAAGCGGACCTCAGTGGAGCAGATTTACGCAATGCAACCCTTCACGGAACCCTTCTACAAGGAGCAAATTTAAGAGATACGGATATTACTCTGGCAACGTTTTTAGATGCTAACTTGGTGGCTGCTGATTTACGAGGGGCTGATTTGAGCGGGGCAACCCTCACAGGTGCCTGTTTAAGAGGGGCAAATATGCGTCAGGAGAAAAAAAGTTATTACACTAACCTCCAAGCGGCAAATTTAGCTAGAGCAGACTTTCAAGGGGCTAATATGAAGGGAGTGGATCTCAGTCGCGCTAACCTCACAGGGGCGAATCTTAAAGAAGTCAATTTACGAGACGCTGATTTACGTAAAGCAGATTTAACTAATGCTAACCTCAAGGGTGCTTTACTGACAGATACTAATTTAACTGGGGCAAAACTAGGGGGAGCTAATCTGACTAATGCGAATCTAGTCAGGGCGCAATTATCCCAGGCGGAACTTCCTGATATTATGGCTAAAGGCGCAGTAATGACTCATGCTGTTTTCAATCGGGCCAATCTCCATCAAGCTAATTTAACGTTAACTCGAATGAATCACGCAGATTTAAGTCGTGCCAATTTATCGGGGGCTAATTTAACAGATGCTGAACTTGTAGAAGCATTTTTTGCTAGGGCTAATTTGATGGGGGCTAATATGAGCAATGCTAACTTAACAAGAGCAGAGTTAATGAGTGCCAATTTAGCGGGGGTAATTTTAAGAGGGGCAACCATGCCCGATGGCAAAGTTCATCGTTAATAGGGCAAATGCGCGAATTTAGAATTGATCTTTTCTGCTATTAACTGAGAAGCAACTGGAAAAATTAGCCGAAAGAATAAAATCAATTTAAAATTTAGCTAATATGAAATCTTTAAATAATTTAACTTCAAAACAATTATATCAATGGTTAAATGAAGCCTCTAAACAAGCAATAAATGGTAAATTACCGACTTATATTCCTTTATTACAGAATATTGATCCTCGTTTATTAGCTATCTCTGTTATTACAAAAGATAATAATATTATTTCAGCAGGAGATACCAATATAACTTTAGCTTTAATGAGTATTATTAAACCTTTTTTCTTGCTTTATTTACTCTCAGAATTAGAGGAAGCGTTAGTATTTAAAAAAGTTGGTAATTTATCTTCTAATTATCCTTTTAATTCCTTAGAACAATTGCAATTAGATGACGGATTTCCACGGAATCCAATGATTAATAGTGGTGCATTAACTTTAGCTTCTTTACTCCCTGGAAAAGATAGTCAAACAAGATGTAATATTTTACAACAATGGTTAAACAAAACAGGTAAATGTAACCTATTTTTAGATCAATTGATGTTAAAATCAGTTCGCTCTTTACCGAATATTAATAATCAAAAAATTATTGAGAAATTAACCAAAATAAATCATATCAATGAACCAGAAATAACTTTAGATACTTACAATAAAATTTGTTGTCTTTCTGGAACAATCATTGATTTAGCTCGTTTAGGTTTATTATTAGTAAAATCATCTCATATCTCTGAAAAAAATACTTTTATTGTTAGAGAGATTATGAACAGTTGTGGACTTTACGAAGAATCAGAAAAGTTCGCCCAAAAAATAGGGTTTCCTAGTAAATCAGGTGTGAGTGGTGCTATCTTATCCATTGTACCAGAACAAGGAGCGATCGCCTGTTATAGTCCTCCTCTAGATAACCAAGGTAACTCAGTTGCCAGTTTATTTATTCTCGAAAAAATTGCTAACTATTTAAACAATTAAATAATGACCAAAGAATAGAGAATAAAGAGCCAATAAATACAAGCCCTAGGCAATATGCAATCCGTTTTACCTGTGTAGCAATTTTTAAATATTTCCTCTAAACTGTAATCTGAAAAAACAAAGCCGCTTCCAAACTTCTTGAACAAACATGACCAAAAACCCGATCAAACCCTTCTATTTCGATGTTACAGAAGAAGAAATTGACTTTTTTGCCGAAGAGTCCAAAAAAATTCTCAAATCTGGTAGACTCATTTTAGGTGAGAATACCACAGAATTTGAGAAAGCCTTTGCTGAATACGTTGGCACAAAACACGCTATTGCCGTTAACACGGGATCATCGGGGTTAGAAATCATTTTGCGTCTTAAAAAAGCCCAAGGCACAACAGTCTTAGTTCCCACCAACACAAACTTTGCCACCGTTGCTGCTGTGTTGCGTATAGGAGGGAAAGTTCAATATTTAGACATGGATGAGAATACCTTTGCCCCCTCTTTACAGATGGTAAAAGATGCAGTAGAAAAAGGAACCAACCCTCCTATTTCCGGGGTGTTATGGGTACATATTGGAGGAGTTATTTCGGCTGAGTTTCCCGACGTTGTAGAATATTGTCACAACAATGGCTTATTTGTCTTAGAAGATACAGCACACGCCCACGGAAGTCAAATTAATGGGGTAAAAGCAGGAAACTTGGGGGATGGTGCAGCCTTCTCTTTTTTCCCCACTAAAATTATGACCACCTTTGAAGGGGGAATGATTACTTTAAATGATGATCAAGAGGATTATATAGCGCGATCGCTGAGAAACCAAGGAAAGCGAGGAATGGACTTCGGAGGGTTACATACCGACTTTGGTAATAGCACTCGTATTAGTGAAGTTCATGCAGTTTTAGGAAGGATTCAACTGGCCAAATTACCCCAAATGATTGCCAGAAGACAACGCTGTTATGAGTTAATTACCTCCCCATTGCGAGAAGCAGGAATTAAATTTGTTTCAACGGCTCATATGGATAGTGCCTCTCAGTATAAGTTGATGGTGCTACTCCCAGAGGGAAAAACAGCGAAAGAAGTGAAAACTACTTTAGCAGCAGAAGATATATTTTTAGGGGGAACGGTTTATGAAATACCTTGCCATTTACAACCTGTGTTTGAAGGAGTTTGTCAGGGACAAAATTTCCCTCGCTCCGAATATTGGTGTCCCCACCATATTTGCCCTCCCCTAACATCAGGAATGAGTGAGGAAGAGGCCAAAATTGTTGGAGAGGCTTTGGTTAGACATTTAGCAAGTTAATTCTCCCTCCACTAATAAGGCTTCTGCCTTGTCGCGAGGAAGAGGGCGAGAAAAGAAGTAACCCTGCCCATATTCACAACTAAGAGACTTTAAAACATTCATTTGTTCTTCGGTTTCAATACCTTCAGCGATGACATCCAAATTCAAATTATGGCCCAAAGAGATAATCGTGCGCACAATGGAAATATACTTATTGCTGTCGTCTCCCTCTTCCATTCGTCTGACAAAAGATTGATCCACTTTTAAAGTATCCACCGGAAAACGATGTAAATAACTTAATGAAGAGTATCCAGTACCAAAATCATCAATACTCAACCGTAACCCCAACCCTTTTAAGCGGTTTAACAGTTCAATCGCCCCTTCTACATCGTGCATCATCATACTTTCGGTGATTTCTAACTTAAGGTAATCACCGTCAACCCCGGCAGATTCTAAGATGGTCTCAATTTTTTTAACCAAGTTGGGTTGAGAAAATTGATGGCCTGAGAGATTCACGCTCATAATCAAGGGATGATCCCTAGGAAACCTTTCTTGCCAGTCTTTAATCCGTCTACAGGCTTCCTCCAAAATCCATTCCCCCAAGGGAATAATTAACCCTGTTTCTTCAGCCACAGGAATAAAGTTTCCAGGGGAGACAAAACCTCGCTTGTGAGAATTCCAACGTACCAAGGCCTCAAACCCAGCAATTTGTTTGGTTTTCAAAGAAATAATCGGTTGATAATAAAGTTGAAACTCCTCTTTTTCTAACCCCAAGCGCAAATCTGTTTCGAGATGCCAACGTTGTGAGGCTTGAGTATCCATTCCTGGTTCAAAGACTTGGGGACGACTGGAATTAATTTCTTTGGCTTTGTGCATGGCAATATCGGCATAACGCAGTAATTCCCCACCATGAAACTCCTTGCCCGTTTCTTCTAGAGAGATACCAATGGTGACAGTGGTATAAATTTCGGTTCCTTGCCAAAATAGGGGTTGATTGAGAACTTCTTGCAAGTTTTCCGCC
Source organism: Crocosphaera sp. (assembly GCA_030064935.1). GTDB lineage: Bacteria > Cyanobacteriota > Cyanobacteriia > Cyanobacteriales > Microcystaceae > Crocosphaera. The sequence goes on from JASJEA010000069.1 coordinate 10,538, forward strand.
AAGGTGATCACAGTTTGTTTATCCTGAACAGACTTTAACCAAATGGCAAATTCATCTCCTCCTACTCTTCCTAAGTTTTCTGCCGACTCAAGATTGTCTTGTAGTCGTTGAGCCATTACCCTTAACAAATAATCCCCCGCTTGATGCCCCAAACCATCATTAATGGTTTTAAAACGATTAATATCAATCAATAAAACCGCCACCAATTCCGAATGCTCTGAATCGTGACGAGGATCTATCTGTTGTAATTTTCGTTCTAGGTTGCGTCGGTTTGAGAGCCCTGTGAGGGGATCATGGTAGGATTGATGGACAGTTTTATAGGCTAAAACGCAGGTTCCTGCCACCAGAAAACTGAGTAAAGGAGGAATAAAGGGAACCCAACCGGATTGAATAAGCATCAGGAAAGAAAATCCCCATAAACCCATAATGGCGATGGTGACGTTTGCTCCTAATCTCCAAAGGCGTTGCGATCGCCAAACCACTATACCGCCTAATGAAGACCATAACCCGATCCAAAGCCATTCTATTTTTTCAGGCCAAAACCAAAAGGGTTGTTGTTCCCCTAGTATTGTTCCCAGAAGTTGACTAACAATTTGTCCATGAATCTCCACCCCCGACATTTCAAAGTTTTCGGTTATGGTGGCACTATAGGGAGTGGGAAAGGTATCTTTGGCGCTGGGGGCAACCAATCCAATTAAAATAATCTTATCTTTAACCCAATTCGGATCAAAATTCCCTGTTAAAACATCATTTAACGAGAGAGTTTTCGCAATATTTTGAGAGCGATATCTTAATAACATTTGCCAACCTACCGCTTCTGATTTCGGTAAATTGTAACCACCCGCATCTCCCTGAAGACGATTAAAGTCCGTTGAGTTGATGATTAACTTGTCCTCGGCCACTTCTAAGTTTTTAGGGTTGGATGAAAAATAATTTAAAATAATTTGTAAGGCAAAAGAATAGTGTTTTACTTTTTTTGAAGGCGATTGAATATATAAAAAAGTACGACGCACCACATTATCAGGATCAATCGGTAAATCACTAAATCCCACCCGATTTGGAGGTATATAATTAGGAACATTTATTCCCGGTTCATCCCCATAGGGAAGTTGTTTAACCAAGATAACATTATCCTCTACGAGGGCTTTTTTTAAGGCTTCAGTTCCCGGCGGATGGGGAATATCTCTATAAATATCAAGACCAATCAATTTAGGATTATAAGCCTGTAATTGATTCAATAAGTTAGCAACCACTTCATCTCTCAATGGCCATTGTTTTTGTTCTTGAATATCTTGTTCGGTTATGCCGATAATTAAGAGACGAGGATCGGGGGTTTGGGAAGGCATAGCCCTCACCATTTGATCGTAAGACACTAATTCCAAAAATTGTAAACGGCCGGTTTCTCTTATCGCAATAATCCCCAAGGTGACGAAAATACTGGATAGGACAATGGAAGGAAGAGAAAATAGCCAAACTTGTTTGAGTTTGCCGAAGTTTTTGCCACTCTTATTCAAGAAAAAATTATTGCTGGTTTGATTAGACTGCTCCTGATTCTTCTGGGGGAAAAAAGAGCGAAGGGCCTGATTTAATTTAGTAAGCACCACAGTTAATATTGATGAGTAAATAAAGATAGAAAATTGCTTTTCTAGAAAAACACTTTCCGATACCGATTAGAGAGTTGAGATTAGCCTTAAAGGGGTTGTGATTCTAATCACAAATTAGCTGCGATAACTAGACGAAGAACAAGAGTAGAGAGTAAAATATAAAGTAAGCCTATTAGGGCTCTTATGCTAATTATTACATCTAATCTAAGAGGATAAATCTAAAACCCACATTAACTAGGCAATTTTGAATTGTCAAACAAATCAATAATAAGTTCTCAACCATGTTTAACCAGACATCAATTAATACAAGCATCGGCATTCTTACTTTTACTTCCTTTATTTTATTATCCTTGAGCAATCTCGTAACGGCCCAAACAACCGCCAATGATAATAATTATAATGCGCCTAACGATACAGAAGAGTCCATTGAGGATCTTGTTCCAGATCGTCGTAAAGGAGGTGCCAGCAGAAGACCCCAAACCCCCGAAAATAACAACTCTCAAGATGTGGCCGAAGCCCCCCAAAGACGTAAACCAGCCGGAACCCGCCCAGTACGAAATCAATGCGAATTTAACCCCCAAGAACTAATCGCTTTGATTCCTGAGAATTTAGTTGGCTCAACTGTCACAACCTCCCCAACCCTATACTTCTCAGTCCCCTCCATTGCAGCCAGTACCGACATTGAGTTTGTACTGCGTGGTCCCAATGATGAATTAGTCGAAAAACAAACCTTTTTAGGAAGAAGACAAGCAGGGATCATGGCCTTACAATTGCCTAGGCTTCCTCATATCTCTTCGTCTAACCCCAATCATACCTATCATTGGTATTTATCTGTGATCTGTAATGAAGTTGATCGCTCTCACGATGTGGTCGTCGAAGGTTTATTGAAACCCGTTACCCTCGAATCCAATGCCCAACAACAACTAGAAGAGGCCAGTCCACAAGAACAAATACAGGTTTATCAATCCTATCAGGTCTGGCATGAAACTTTGCATACACTAGCCCAGATGAAGCGATCGCAACCCCAAAATGCTCAGATATCTCAACAGCTAGGCCAATTACTCGAATTGGTTAAATTAGAAGCAAGTCTGGCACAACAACCTCTATTAGAACCAGAAATGCTGAGTTTAAACCGTTAATTAGAACTCACAGCACTTAGGACTGCTTTAAAGAAAAACTGAGGCAAGACTAACATCCGTCGCCAACGCCAGGGTTCTTGATATAAGCGATATAGCCATTCTAAATTGTTATTCCTTAACCACCCTGGGGCGCGGCTTTTTAACCCCGACCAAATATCAAAACTCCCCCCCACTCCTATCCAAATAGCCTTAGGACATAAATTTCGATGGGCTCGAATCCATTGTTCTTGACGAGGTACGCCCAACCCCACCAAAATTAAACGAGGTTGTTTGTCTTTGATAATCTCTTGCCACCTTTGCTCTTCCTCTGGAGAGAGATAACCATGAGAGCTAATAATCTCAGCCTTGGGTATTTTGGCCCGCCATTGAACAGCAGCAGCGTCTGTTACCCCTGGCTTACCACCATAAAATGCAATGGGATAAGCTTCTCCTCTTTTTCCTAACGCCTCTATCAAAGATTGAGCTAACTCAATTCCTGGACAACGTTGTTGTGCTTCTCCTTTTAACTTTAAATAGATAACCACACCAGCCCCGTCAGGAATCACTAAGTCAGCGTCTTCGATTATTTGAGTAACCAGAGGCTCTTTTTGCGCTAACATGGCCATTTCAGCGTTGATAGTTACCACATGAACGCCCTCACCCTTTTCAAGACAACCCAGAAGCCATTGAGTGTAGTCATCCGATAGATGAACCGGTAAACCAAGAACAGGAAACGTTTTAAGAGGCGTAAGCATGATCCTTAAAAATTAGGTGGCAACCATAGTATTTTATCCCACAAAAAAAGGGGATTGACTTTCCCCCCAAGGATTTTCAGTTTTTTGAAAGTGTGTTAAAAATGACACGCTTAATTAGTAAGCTAATCCCATACTGCGGGTGGTTTCTGCACCCAGATAAACACGAATGCTTAAGAAATCTGTAGGACAAGCTGTTTCGCATCGCTTACAACCCACACAGTCTTCTGTACGGGGAGAAGCAGCAATTTGACCAGCTTTACAGCCATCCCAAGGAACCATTTCTAAAACATCCAGGGGACAAGCGCGAACGCATTGGGTACAACCAATACAGGTATCGTAGATTTTAACTTTGTGTGACATTGATTTCGGCTCCTAAACCGAGTGTTCTCTCTAGTAAACTTTTAGGTATTGAATAACCCTACCCTAAAAACGGGCAGAGACTCTTTATGCGAGAAACGCAAAGGCGTATCCAATTGCCCTTAATACCTCACCTGAGAAGGCTTGGCTTTACTTTTATGGTTTTTTTGTCTTGTCGAGACCTTAGCCGAAGCTAATGAAGAATAAAACAACCAATAGGTATATTTATCCTGCGGGTCAAAACATATTATATCTTATCCTAAAATGTAGGATTGAAGACCGCTATATAAAACTTACTCAAATCTACTCATCAGGCTTAAAGTCTTATGGTAAGGTAATTTGAGTCCATTTTAGTTCCTGCTTCATCCAAGGGAGTCTGCTCTGACTTGTCCACAGGCGTAACTTCGGCCCTAGCTTGGCCTAGTTTTTCCAAGTTTTTTGCTGCGTTTAAATCCCTATCTATTTGATAATGACATTTTTGAATCGCAATTTACCAGTTAAAGCTTGATTGGCTGGTCAAAAAATCAAAAAAATGTAACAGTAAAAACGTAATCTAAGACTGCTACTCAAAGGAATGAAGCAATACCAAAAAGTACACCGAAAACAGCTTTGGCTACGGATATGGCTTCACAGAGGAATTTTGTTACTCTTACTGAGTTTAGTCGCTTGTCAGTCAGGGAGACAAGCATCCCAAAACCTAGATACCTCAAAAGAAACCAGAGACGAAACCAACTTAAGTCTTCAAAATGCAACCCTAGAACAATCTAATGCCCAGGGACAAATTCTTTGGAAAATACAAGTTGATCAAGCTGACTACACACCCGATCGCCAAAAAGCAGATTTAACCGCCGTTAAAGGCGATATATTTCAAGATGGGACCCTTGTCTTAAAAGTTAAAGCTGATTATGGACAGATTCAACGAGATGGGGCTGAAATATTTCTTAAAGATAATGTGGTGGCCTTTGATCCTCGCAATAAGGCTGTTATGCGCAGCGAAGAAGTGGAATGGCGGCCCCAAGATTCCTTATTAATCGTTCGTAAAAATGTACGGGGTTCTCATCCTCAATTGGAAGCATCAGCCAATGAGGGGAAGTATGACACCAGCCAACAAAAATTAGAATTAACGGGAAAAATTAAGGCGACTTCTGAACAAAGAAGATTACAGTTGAAAACAGAACACCTGGTTTGGGACATTCCTAAACAAAAAATTATCGGCGATCGCCTATTGGATCTGATTCGCTTTGAAAATAAAATTATTACTGATAAACTTAAGGCCAACCGCGCTACAGTTCTTTTAGATAAAAAACAAATTATTGTTAAGGACAATATCGAATATAAATCCCTTAAACCCCCTTTACAGGTGGCTACGAATGAAATTCTCTGGCACTATCAAACCCGTCAAGTCTATTCGAGTCAACCTGTCAAACTAATACAATACCAAGAAAATGTTACTGTCACAGGTAATCAAGCTCATGTCAATCTTAAGGATAATATAGCTTATCTTAAGGGAGGGGTTCAAGGGGTCAGTCAAAGGAATGATAGTCAGTTATATGCCAACAATTTAACCTGGAACATTGTTGCTCAAACTATCGAAGCCATAGGTAATGTTATTTATGAACAAAACCAAAATCCCAAATTTAATTTGACGGGGGAAAAAGCAGTAGGTACTTTAATTGATAATAATATTGTTGTCACTAATAGTGATCGTCAACAGCGTGTGGTAACAGAAATTTTCCCTGAATCACCATGACTTCAAACCCTTGTATTCTCCTGATAGAACTTGATCCTGCTTTTAACGAGCGTGTTTGTGCTGAGTTAAGGGAAGCTGGTTACACTCCTGTTGTAGTTGAAGATAGTAGTTCTGTTTTTGACTATGCTAAGCTTCATCAACCAGCTATGGCGGTGATTAATCGTCATGGAAATGATCATAAAGCCCTCAATCTTTCTACTTGTTTAAGAAAACTGGCTCACTCCCTCATTATCATCATTATGATTAATCAAGAAACCGTAGAAGAAAGGGTTGCTTGTTTGGAGGCAGGGGCCGATGATTATTTATTAAAAACTGATTATAGTCTAGCTTTGTTAAACTTAGTTCGTTTCTATTTAACCCCCCCTCAAGTGCTTAAAGAACAATTAAAGTTCAGTGATATTGTTCTTGACTTGACAAATCGCCAACTTTTTGTAAACAACAATAGCATTAGTTTAACCATGAAGGAATTTGAATTACTGAAATATTTAATGTCTTATCCACAAACTGTTTTAAGTCGTCAGAAAATTTTAGAAAATGTTTGGGGAGAAGAGTTTCAAGGGGAATCTAATGTTATTGAGGTTTATATCCGTTACTTACGTTTAAAGATAGAAAACGAAGGCCATAAACGCTTAATTCATACCGTTCGAGGTGTTGGTTATGTCTTACGAGAGGGTTAACTAAGTAGGAATTTAGAATTTAGAATTAACAGGTTCCAGAGGAAAATATTAATATTATCAAAAGAGCAATTAAAGAAAAAATTGAACAGAAAAACAGAAAACAATCGCTGCTCACAATTGTCCTGGTAAGTTGCTATAACCTGAGTTCGATATAGAGCAATTTGGAGACAACTTACTAAAATCAGCAGT
>JASJEA010000284.1 GCA_030064935.1 Crocosphaera sp.
AAGAATCTTGCTCAAATTGGGATCTTTTTTCAACTTTCCCAGTAAACCTAAAAAGCCGTGAGCTAGATTTAGCCAGTCAGTTTTAACGGCCGGCGGTGGAGCGAACGGGAGTTTTAAGCCCGTGCATCTATTTATTTGTTCTGAAATAGCGTTTCAGAGACAGACAAAAGAGATCGCCTCTGATGTTCCAAAGGCGATCTCTTTTAGTTGAGGATAATATTAATATTGGGGAACATTGGGGTCAACTTCCTGACTCCACGCAGTAATACCGCCCTTAACATTTGTTCCTTCAACTCCTGCTTCTTGCAGAATTTTTAAAGCTTTGGCCGATCGCCCTCCCATCTTACAATGGGCAATTAAACGATGTTGTTTGGCCAACTCTTTAACCTTGTCAACCCCTGGCCCTTGTTCGATCTCAGGTAAGGGAACTAAAACCGATCCAGGAATGCGGGCAATTTCGTATTCGTTGACGTTACGTACATCAATTAAAACAAAGGCATCTGCACCATGATCCATTAGGTCTTTTAATTCTGATACGCTAATCTCAGCAATAGCGGCTTTTTCTTCGCTTTCTGCAGCTTGCGCTTGAGGAATGCCACAAAACTGCTCATAATCGACTAATTCTTCAATTACTGGCCGTTCTGGGTTAGGTCGTAACTTCAACTCCCTAAAGGTCATATCCCAGGCGTTATAGAGCAATAAACGCCCACTGAGGGTATTTTTTGACCCTAGAATAATCTTAATGGTTTCAGTGGCTTGAATAGTGCCAACAATACCGGGTAATACCCCTAACACCCCACCTTCTGCACAGGAGGGAACCATTCCTGGTGGGGGAGGTTCAGGATATAAATCACGGTAGTTGGGACCGCCTTCGTAGTTGAATACGGTTGCTTGGCCTTCAAAACGGAAAATCGACCCGTATACGTTGGGTTTATTCAACAAAACACAAGCATCGTTCGTCAGATAGCGGGTAGGAAAATTATCGGTTCCATCAACTATCACATCGTATGGTTCCATGATCTTGATTGCATTTTCCGAAGAAAGACGCGTTTCGTATAAATCCACTTGACAAGCAGGATTTATCTCTAGAATTCGATTTTTCGCTGATTGTATCTTCGGTTTACCCACCCAAGATGTTCCGTGAATAATCTGACGTTGTAGGTTGGAACTGTCAACGATATCAAAATCAACAATACCGATGCGTCCAATACCGGCAGCAGCCAGATATAGTAAAAGAGGTGAACCTAAACCCCCAGTGCCAATACAAAGGACGCTGGCAGCTTTTAAACGTTTTTGACCGTCTAGCCCCACTTCCGGCAAGATAATATGACGAGAGTATCTCTCAATTTCTTCTTTGTTGAGTTCAATTGCTTCTAAATTAGGATTTAGCATAGGCGTTGTTATTAATTGACCTAATCAAACGCACGATTTTTTGAGGGGCGTGGATTACTAATTGTAGCAGATTGGGTTAGGTCACTTGGCTGATTCTTAACGTTTATTTTGTTAATTTTGATTAATTTCTATTTCACCAAGCTTTTATATATACTTAATCTATTAGCCTCTTAACAACAACAAATGTCATTTGATCAAGAATTTAATTCTCAAGCAAAGCTCAATTTTTCAACTAAGTTAGCCTATGGTATTGGTGAGTTAAGTGGTTCCCTTCCCAGCAATATTTTGGTCTTCTTTTTTCTCTTTTTTTTGACAAATGTTGCCGGCTTAAAACCTGGGGTTGCTGGTTTAATTGTAATGATAGGCAAAATTTGGGATGCCTTTAATGATCCGTTAATTGGTTGGTTAAGTGATCGCACTCGTTCCCCTTGGGGTCGTCGTTATCCTTGGATGATTTTTGGTTCAATTCCTCTAGGTTTAAGTTGTGTTTTATTATGGACTATTCCTCCCCATAACAATCAAAATTTTCTGGTTATTTATTATACCATAATTGCTTTGATGTTTTATGGCTCTTTTACTGCAGTTTTATTACCTTATAGTGCTTTGTCGGCTGAATTAACTAAAAATTATAATGATCGAACTAATTTGATTAGTTTTCGTTCTATGTTTAGCATTGGGGGCAGCATTTTCTCTTTAGTTCTCGCTGAACTTATTTTTAGTTGGATTAATGATTCTAAAAAACAGTATTTGATTTTAGGATTAATTGTAGGATTTATTACCATTATTGCTATTTTTATTAGTGTTTGGGGAACTTATAGACGTTATCATCGAGTCCAACAAAATTATAATTATAACCGTCAATCATCATCTTTATCTTTCTTGGAAAAAATACAGTTAATTTTTACTAATTTTCCTTTTATTTGTGTGATGATAATTTATCTTTGTGCTTGGTTAAGTGTGCAAACAATTGCAGCTATTTTACCCTATTTTGTAATTAACTGTATGGCTTTATCTGAGATACATTTTACCCGCATGGCGATTACAGTCCAAGGGACAGCTTTGTTAATGATGGTAGTTTGGAATTTTCTCAGCCAAAAATTAGGTAAAAAAATGATTTATTTGATGGGAATTCCCTTTACAATTGTAGCAGAATTCGGCTTATTTTTATTACAACCAGGACAAACAAGGTTAATGTATATTATCGCAATCATAGCAGGAATTGGTATTGCCACAGCTTATATTGTTCCTTGGTCAATGTTACCCGATGTTGTAGACTTAGATGAATTAAAAACAGGAGAAAGACGAGAAGGAATTTTCTTTGCATTCCTGGTTCAATTGCAAAAAATTGGTATTGCAATTGCCTTATTAGTGGTGGGAAAGATATTGGATAGTTCTGGTTATATTCCTGGTAATATAACAGAACAACCAGAGACAGCTTTATGGGCAATTCGTATGATTATTGGACCTATACCTATTAGCTTATTAATTATTAGTGTTATTTTTGCTTATTTATATCCCATTACTCAAGAAATTCATCAAGATATCTTGTTGAAAATTTATCAAAAAAGAGAAAATCTAGAGTAACTTATTGAGCTATAGCGTTTCTCAGACTCATGAGGTACACTGATTTCTTCTTCCCAAACTCTGAAATCCGAACTCCTATCTCCCAAAGCTCAAAAATTTTGTACCGCACAAGCATGGGAAATTCTATAAGTATTTAATTCATACCTCATCTAAATAATTTTAGATGAGGATTAATAAAATATTTTATCTGTTTTAATTCTTCTTTACAGAAGTTTTAAGTAAAGCCGATAAACCTAAGCCGACTAAGGCCAAAGTCAAAGAAGGTTCAGGGATAGTTTTTTCTGTTAATTGCCAATTAGCAGCATTAAAGTTTTCACTATCATTGCCAAAATCAGAAGATGTCGTAAACTGAATTGGTATAGAAATGCCGAAATTACCTATAAAAATACCACTCAAACAACTAGTATCTAGGCAAGCACCTAAGTCCATTGTTGTACCATCGAAACTAACAACTCCTGTCGAACCCAACAAAGAGGAACTATCACGAATAACAGGAGTTGCAGGAAGATTGGAGCCATTTAATTGACTCATAAAAACAGAAGTCACATCAACAGTGTTAGTATCTTCTTGAATGTTTCCTTCCAACATCCCGCTATAAACATTATTTCCACCTGTGGTATAAGACCAATTAAAAACAGCAGCAACAGCAGAATTTGTTGACATCCACAAAGCAGTCATTGTTCCTGTAAGAGCAGCTAAAGATTTGATTATCTTATTCATAGTGTTATTACCTGAAAGTAATTATCATTGGTTATTTTAGACAGTAAATTTTATTTATGCAAGGATTGCTATTTTTTCTACTTGGAATTGCCTATTTTCCTGAAGTTGCCAGCTTTTCACATCCGTAGTTTTACCGTTTGTTAGCGAAGCAATAATATAGGAGTATTCTAACCAAGCAATTTCACGATCAAAAGCAGATGGAATGGCTGGAGAATTTGGGTGAGAATGATAAATACCAATAATATTAATCTGACGCTCTCGACAATCTTTTTGTACTTGTAAGAGGACATCAGGCGCAATACTAAAACGATTTTTTTTACTTAATTTTTGTTTATTAGCAGTTGAAATATTGTCTAAATTATTAATTCTGTTACTAGGAGTCCAATTGTTTTCAGCTTCTCTAACTTCTAATACCATTTTGGTATTTTTTGTCAAAGTTCCTAATAATAAACCACAACATTCTTCAGGATAAGTTGACTCAGCATGATCATGTATTTGTTGGAGTTGAGTTTGAGAGAGATAAATCATATTTATTGATTATGAAAATATTTTAACGTCAGTATTTATCACCCGAAAAGATTTTTTATTTTATCAGTTTCCTAAAGTTTTTATGGACTGCCATATAGTGTAGGGTTTAGGGAAAAACCACCCTAAACCCTACACTATAAAACTAAACTTAAATATTAACAAGAATTCTATTCTTGCCATGGCCTCTGATTATGTTTAGACTTAACTCACTTCTACATATTCACACAAGGTTTTAGGATTGGGAAAGTCATTGCCTTCCCGTTTTAATCCTTCTAAATGAGAAGCAATAGAGGCGTAAATAGAACTTTTTACTTCTTCTACTGTTTGACCAACCGCAGAACATTCAGGCAAGTCAGGAACATAAGCACCGTAATGAAATCTTCCTTTTTCAATAATCACTGCATAACGCATGAGCAGTCCTCATTATTTCTATTTTCGTTGTCTCAATGTTAATACAGCTTTTCTAAGGAAGAAATTAAATTTAGGTAGAAGAGATAGATGATAAAAAATTAGCTAAATTTGTAGTGTTTTTTGACATCAGCGCGAATTTCCCAAGTACAAGACATTCCGGCGGGAAAGGTGACTAAATCTCCTTTGCCCATCCCAACTGGTTCCCCTCCCTCCGGAGTAACAATTACCTCTCCTGACAAAAAATAACAGGTTTCTGAGGCATCATAAGTCCAGGGAAAGGTAGATACTTCTTTGCTCCAGGTTGGCCAAGTTTTGACCCCTAATTCTTGTAAACGAGTTTCACTGGGTTTATGTTCGATGTTAATGGTACGGGTAGGTGCGTTACTCATGGTAAAGGGTTAAAATTTTTATGACTAACATTAATCCTATTTTATGACGAATTCTCAATCTAATCGCCAACTCAATATTTCTCTGATTGTCAGTGATTTATCTAGTAAAGGCGCTGGCCGTTGGGGTGGGGCGATCCGACCTTTTTTATTAGCACAAGCTTTACAAA
>JASJEA010000285.1 GCA_030064935.1 Crocosphaera sp.
GGACTCCAAGCAGCAGTATGGGGAACGATGACATCAGCAGCAATTAAATGAATCATGATAGATACTCCAAAAATTTGATAAACGAGTGAAAAAATTAAAAAGAACCAGTGCGGAAAGCAGCTAAAGCAATGATGATGATAATTCTCGTAATCTCAATAGCACCAGCAACAGTTAAAACCGCACCAGCTTTACGAACAAGTGTGGGGGGCATTGTCCCTTGCCAACGGAGAACACTACCATAGTAATTGGGCCCAAATTGATTGATATTCCCTTCTCCCTGATAACGTTTAATACTCTGTTCTTTGGGTAATGCAGGAAGGTTTTGATCACTAGAAAATAGTTTTAGGGAACGACGAGTTGGAATGAGATCCTCTCCAAACTCCTTGAGATATTCTTCTGTTGATGTCAAATTTTCGGCGAAAGCTCTGAGTCCTTGAGTTGCTAAAAAAGAACTCCATTGGAATTTTTCTTGTTGTTCTGGAGGACGGCCTAAAACTCTCTCAAAACAAAGGGTCACAAAATGATAGTTACTATTAGTGGCTAAAATGTAATCTTGATACATTTCTGAACAAAGTAACTCACAAACAAATTGACGAGTGTTTAACTCCCCATTTAAAAACCTTGAATTCAAGCTTAAGTTGTAAAAGAAATCTAAACTTCGATTCTCTTTAAATAGCTGTCTATAGATAGCATTCAAAGAAGTAGATGGATCTATATACCCATGGCGAGGGGGGTTTTTGATGAGACTTGTGTAGTTGGGGGCTGTTTGCATTTTTAATCTTCTTTTAAGAAGTAACGAGTCAAACTGATGCTACTTAGTGGTAACTATTATTGTCTATATTTTCAAGAAAAAAGTAATATTTCTTCATAAAGCAGAACTAAACTTACTTTTTCTTAACAAATATTTATAAATTGGAGATTTTTTCTCATTTATTGCACAGGGAACAAAATTAGGTTAATTCTTTACTGGAAGCCAATCATCATCTAGGATTTGCTCTACATTAGCCATAGGTGCATCAGGAAAAGTATTAGAGGGAAGCTGGGTTTTTTTGTAGGTAATTTTAACTGCATCTTTATAAGACTTATCTAAAATTTCCCTTAGATAAGGTTTTAAACTGGGACTATCTTCTAATAAGTCTTTGATTTGAACTCGAAAATTCTGAATTTCTCCTTTCCATCCTGCTTGATTATAGTTTCTTTCTGTTTCCCAGTAAGCTAATTTTAAAAAGTGTTCAAATAAACGAGTTAATAAGCTTTTTAATGCTCGTTTATCACTTCTCGTCATTCCTTCTATTTCCTCTAATAAGTTTTCCCAGTCTACTTGAGAATATTCACCCTTGCGTAATTGCTCTAAAGTGGTTTCTAACCAGAGTTGATAGTCTTGATTGTAGAGTTTTTTGGTTGATGTTGTGATTGATTTAATCATAATCTTTATCCTTAAGTTGCCATTGCAATAAGTCCTATAAACCCTATTTTAAAGAAGTTCTAAGTTCCTCACTGCTTGGGGTGCTTGGGAAAGCAACAGTTGCTGTTGCGCCCCATAATAAATCTCAAACTCATTAGAATTAGGATTGGGGCATAATAGTATTATGCCCCAACAATATTTTTTATCAGCTAACTTTAAACTTCTTCATTTAATTGCTCTAGTCGGGTTAAGATTTCTGTGCTATGAATGGCAGGTCTAACCCCTAAAAATCTCTCTCTTAATATGCCATTAGGATCAATTAAATAGGTGTGGCGTAAAGACATTCCACTTAACAAAGAACCGTAGGTTTTACTCACTGCACCTGTGATATCTGCTAATAAGGGAAACTTTAACCCTTCTGCATCACAAAACTCTTGATGGGAATCAACATCATCCACACTAACCCCTAAAATTTGTGTGTTTTTAGCTTGATATTTTGGTAAATCTTGTTGAAAACGACGTGCTTCTAATGTGCAACCTGGGGTAAAATCTTTGGGATAAAAATACAATACGATCCACTGTCCCCGATAATCGCTTAGAGAGATATCCCCGTCTCCTGTATTGGTTGGTAAGGTAAAATTCGGGGCGGGTTCATTTAAAGGTAGTTGGGGTCCGCCTAATGCCCATGCTGGTGTTATACTGGCAAAAAATGTTAAGGCGATCGCTAATACGGTTGCTAAAAGTCGATTACGGAACATGATAATTATTTGATTAGTTTATTATTCACTTCACATAAGTTTACAATAAAACTGAATCAAGATGATTCCAGCAAACATAGTTTTGGCAAGGCATAGCGGTAATAATGGATAAACTGAAAGTTACGTTATGTTGAGAAATATATAAAATTCTACATATTTTGGCAAAAGAGGGAGAAAGTCATGATAACTTTTATGGGGACAAGTTGAACGAACCAAGTCGAACAATAGGAGGATTGCGTTAATGATGGAAACAGCGAATGTTGATCAGTCTCTAGGTCAAGAAAACATGGGAGACTATGTTGCTCAATTGCAACTACACATGACACTACAAGCTAAGAATTTAGTTCCTAATTTAACGCAAAGTCCTGATACCCGTGAACAATTACTTCAGGAAACACAAGCAACGGTTGAAAAATTGGCTTCTCGTCAGATTATATGATTTTTGCTACAATGAAGGATAGTGTCTAAAAACAGAAATCCTAAACCGGAATTGCTATGGCTAAAAAGAGTATGATCGAGCGCGAGAAAAAGCGCGAGAGATTGATTGCTAAATATGCTGAAAAAAGGGCTGCCCTCAAGGAAGCCTTTGAGAATGCAGAAGATTTTGAAGAAAAGATCGAAATTCACCGTCAAATCCAACGTTTACCCCGTAATAGTGCCCCCAGTCGTCATCGTAACCGTTGCTGGTTAACCGGTCGTCCTAGAGGGTATTACCGTGATTTCGGCTTATCTCGTAACGTTCTCAGAGAATGGGCCCATGAAGGTTTACTTCCTGGGGTGGTTAAGTCGAGTTGGTAAGATTTGATTGAACTGTCGGGACAGTCTAATCAGTATGTAATGTACTTAGGGTTACGTCTGAGGGGTGGGTTCCGACTTTTAACTTTTTTAGCTTTGCCCACAACAGCGATCGATACCTAAACTATCGAGGATAAGATCGCTTACTGCATTGGCCACAGCAAACTCACTAAAAAAGCTTTCTCTGAAGTCAAAAGCTTGCATTTCTGTGACAATGGCAATAACTAAACAGCCGAGATCGTTTTCCCCTTCGAGTCGTTGACGCACAAAAATCTGGCTGGCCCGTTGGGCAATGGTTTCATTGACGTTTTCAGGAATAAATTCTTGATTGAGCCAGGTTTGTAGGGCGGTTTTTAACCATTTGCCTTCTTGTTGGGGATCGCGAATGGGAGGTAAAGTAATAGGGGGGATGGGTTGAGTTGTCATATTATCGATTAGTTGCGGAAAATCTAAGATGGAATTTGCCGAAAATATAGACCCCATTATACAGGGATATGCCCAAGGTTATTTTTTAATGGGGGACGAGAATGATGTATTGGGTTGGTATTCTAGTCGTAAACGGGCTTTAATCCCTTTAGATGAGCGTTTCCGCTATCCAAAGTCCCTTAAACGAGTTTTGAATCAAAATATTTTTTCTGTTGCTATTGATAGAGATTTTTTAGGGGTTTGTCAGGGTTGTGCTGACCGAGAAACGACTTGGATTGCTCCAGAGTTAATTGATATTTATTATCAGCTACATTTAGCGGGTTATGCTCACAGTTTTGAAACTTGGCGAGGGGATGAGTTGGCGGGTGGTATTTTAGGAATCACATTGGGGGGTGCATTTATTGGAGAATCTATGTTTTTTCGCATTCCTGATGGCTCAAAAGTGGCGATGGTTAAGTTGGTTGAACATCTCAGGAAAGGAGGCTTTACATTATTTGATGCTCAGTTACAAAATGAACATTTAGCGAGGTTTGGCTCTTATTTAGTGACGGATAAGGAGTATCAGGAGTTGTTGGAGGAGGCTTTAAGTAAGTCTTGTCGTTTTGTATAGCAATCATACTAAATCCGCTTTAGAAAGTAGATAATTATATTAAGAAGGCAGAGGAAGCAGGGGAAGCAGAGGAGGCAGGGGAAGCAGAGGAGGCAGGGGAAGCAGAGGAGGCAGGGGGAGCAGAGGGAGCAGGGGGAGAAAGAATATTGCTCTAGGATAATAAGCGGCTCTGGTATAAAACTGTTAAATCTTCCTCCCAATTTTCTGACAACTAAATCTATTCTCCTTCCCCAGTATAGGCACAAAACTTAATATCAATAGGTCTTCCTTGGGGAACACTAGCAACTTTTATCTGAAAGTTACCGAATTGATTTCCTGTCCAATATTGATTTTGATCATTAGGAAATCTCCTGATAACCTCTAAATATTCACCATTAGGAGCTTGTACAGAATAATCATGGGGGGTGGATTTTTCAATAATTAATTGTTGTTCTCTTGCCAAATTCAAGACAAAGGTATCCCCTACATTAATCCTTCCTGCATAAGTACCGCAGTGACTTCCACTAGGAAAGCTAATGGTAACTCTTCTACCACTTGATTGTGCTACTTGGCAATCGAAATTGGGGACATAAACTAAAGATTGATAACGCCCATCAGAGGTGCGCACAGTAAGACATTTTCCTGTACTTTCTTCTCTCCAATAAGAATAAGCATCGGTTGTAGATTTTTCTGTTCTTAAAAAACGATAACCTCTTCTTTGTAGTTCCATTTCTCCACTACTTCCTCTTGCGCCAACTAAGTCTTGTAAGGAGGGTGCAGGGGTTTGAGCATTAACTTGAGTGGGAATAAGGGTTAAGAGGCTGAAAACTAAAGTAATTAGACTATTTTTGCCCATGATAATCCTCACGATAAAAAGTTTTTCCTTCTTTACAGGATTCTTCTAATTTTCTCACCACTGAAACTTGATTGCTAAACGAGCATAGCAGAGTGTTGTTGACAACATCTTAAAAATGATCTGGTGGGCAAATTAGAGATTGATTTGAATTCATTATAATATTGTCAACCCTGCTAACGAGAAAAAAATATTTCTAAAATTAAGATATTTCTGCTAAAACAATATTCCGAAATTGTGCAGAACCCCCAATATTATTGTTAGTATCATAATCATTAAAGAATACTAAGCGATCATATTCGCCTGTAAAATATTGACCAAGGCTGATACTATAATCTTTCCAGCCGTCAGTGGCAAGGGTATCATTTAATCCTTCGTAATCATTGAAAGCTTGATTAGCAAAGGTTTGAGT
>JASJEA010000286.1 GCA_030064935.1 Crocosphaera sp.
TACTTGTTTTTCGGGAGAAAAACGTTGAAAAAATGGAGAAGTCTTCGCTAACTTTTGGATGGAATTGATCAGGAATCTCATTTTTATATAAGTGTTAAGAAGTGAACTGTTTGATTGATGTCATGTTTTTAGTATCTCCAAGTTATCTGAGAACTTCATGACTCAATTGTTAATTAAACCTGAGAATTTCTTATACTCACATCTTGCACCAAGCTTAAAAAGTACACAAAACCTGATTTTTAAGGGCTGAAACCCTATTGAATTCGTTGCCATTTAGGTCAAAATCGGGTTTTCAATGTCAGGTGCAAGATGTGAGTTAAGATGCTATTTCTTTTTTTAGAAATTTGCGTGTTTTCCCTACATCGAACTCAGATCTATAAGTAGAAGTTATCGAAAATAATTGGGTCTAAAACCGGGCCTTTTAAGGAAACCACAGTTTTTGAGACGGAGCATATCTCTTGGTGCGCGTTCCCTTGGCGATGTACCTGGACAACAATCAAAGTAACCTTCCTCGTTAACTTGATTTCAGTATTAAGTACACCTAATATGTGAGTTTTGACTCCTGATACCAAATCCGCCTTAGAGAGTAGATAATCATATTAATAAGGCAGAGGGAGCAGGGGAAGCAGAGGAGGCAGGGGAAGAAAGAATATTACTCTACGATAATAAGCGGATCTGGTATGACTCCTCATTCGGCTGAAGTTCACAGCAAAGTTTCACAAGTATGGGAAATGCTATCTATAATTTTTGCTAAAGATTGGCTTTGTAAAATAAACATTAAGAAAAGCTCAAGGGAGGTAGAAATATTTTAACTTGGTTAAGTTACCAAGAGAAGGAAAATATCCCTTGTTTCAAGCATTCAACTTGAGGTAGAGATAATTCGCGCATTCGCGCATTCGCGCATTCTGATTGACTTATTAATTCTATATTTCTGCTCTTATGACTAATTTTTCTCCTGAAAGTTCAGCAGTTCAAAGGCTTTATAACACCTATCCTTTTCCTCCCGAACCTTTATTAAATGAACCCCCACCAGGATATAATTGGCGATGGAATTGGATTGCTGCTTATAATTTTTGTACAGGAAGAAAACCCCCTAAAGAGAATATTCGGATTTTAGACGCAGGATGTGGTACAGGAGTAGGAACAGAATACTTAATTCTATTAAATCCCCATGCTGAAATTGTCGGTGTTGATATTAGTGAAAAAGCCCTAGAAATTGCTCAACAACGTGGTCAACAATCAGGAGTTGCCCCTAACCATAAACCACCCATTTCTTTTCACCATTTGCCCTTAGAAAAAGTGGAAGAAATTGAAGGAGAATTTGATTTAATTAATTGTGTGGGAGTTTTACATCATTTACCCGATCCTATAGCAGGAATTAAAGCATTATCTCAAAAGTTAGCCCCTGGTGGATTCTTTCATATTTTCGTCTATGCAGAGCTAGGTAGATGGGAAATTCAACTGATGCAAGAAGCTATTTCTCTGCTACAAATGGAAAGGAAAGGAGACTATAAAGATGGGGTATTTGTTGGGCGAAAATTGTTTGAATCGCTACCAGAAAGTAACCGAATTGTCAAGCGAGAAAAGGAAAAATGGTCATTAGAAAACCATCGAGATGAATCTTTTGCTGATATGTATGTGCATCCCCAAGAAACTGATTATAACATTGATACTTTGTTTGAATTAATCGAGGCATCAGGACTAGAATTTATTGGCTTTTCTAACCCTCAATATTGGCAGTTGGAGAGATTAATTGGAGCATCAGAAGAACTGAGTAAACGGGCAGAAAAATTAAGCGATCGCCAAAGATATCGACTGACAGAATTACTAGATCCAGAGAACATAACTCATTATGAATTTTTCTTAGGAAAACCCCCTTTAGTTAAGATAGATTGGTCTGAAGATAAAATCCTCTTATCTGCTCTTCCTGAAACTCATCCTTGCTTATATGGTTGGCCAAGTCAAGGTTTCATGAATCATGATTATCAACCCGTTACTTTAAGCGATCTTGAATATCATTTTATGCAAGCTTGTGATGGTAAATTAAGCGTTGAAGAAATTTTATCAAAAGTTGCTATTGATTTAGAGGGAGTGCGATCGTTGCAAAAGAAACAGTTAATTATTTTGACTCCAAAAACTGGAGAGTGATCTGGAGATAAATCATATTTACGGCATTTTTAAATGCCAAGTCGTTCGACATCTCCTGTTTTTAAACAGGAATTTTGAACCACCCTTGTTTTTTTATAGGATGATTGTTTTGAGAGAATTCTGGGAACACTAACTATATAGCACTACGCATTAAAGTTAGGACATTAGTAATCACTAAGACCTTATTTTGTTTTTTGCCTGTTGCGTAGGGGAATAGATATCATCTTATTTATCTTCTTTAGTCACCTTAGCTGTAGAACTTATGAGTAACTGGAAAACGGGAACAAGATTACAAAGTGGTCGCTATGAAATTGACAAAGTTTTAGGGTATGGTGGTTCAGGAATTACTTATCGTGCTCAAGAAAATCCTCAAGGGAATTTCGTTGCTATCAAAACCCTCAATTCTTTAATTCAAAATAAAGAAGATTTTAGTAAACATCAAGAGCGTTTTATTCAAGAAGCGTTTTGTTTAGCTAAGTGCAACCATGCTCATGTTATTAAAGTACATCATGTCTGTCAAGAAGAAGAACTTTGGTGTATGGTAATGGACTATGTGGCTGGGGGAACTCTAAGACAATATGTAAACTATAAAAAAGGTTTAGCCGAAGCAGAAGCCTTAAAATACATTCAACAAATTGGGTCAGCTTTAACCTATATTCACGAACAAGGATTTATTCATCGAGATGTTAAACCTGGCAATATTATGATTCGTAAAAGTGATATGCAAGCTATACTAATTGACTTCGGTTTAGCCAGAGAATTTGTACAAGATAAAATCCAAACTCATACTAATTCTCGGACAGAATCTTTTGCACCTTTAGAACAATATGAACTGCGAGCAAAACGAGGAGCTTATACAGATGTTTATGCGTTAGCTGCTACTTTATACTATATTCTCACCTTACAGTTGCCCTTTCCTGCCCCTTTTCGTGAACAAGGAGCTAATCTTATTACTCCAAAACAGCATAATCCTAATATCAGTGATCCTATTAATTATGCCATTCTTCAAGGTATGGAATTACGCCCAAAAAACCGTCCCCAATCTATTGGAGAATGGTTGACTTTATTAAAAGCTAAAAAAGTTACTGCCTCTAAAAAACGTAACTTGAGACATTCTCGACAAGCTATTTTAAATCCTGCTAGAAAAGAACATTTAGAACTGGCTATTGTTTCCTCATCTTCGGTCAATCAATCATCAGAAAAGTTTTCAAAATCTAGTCTAAAAGAAACCCAAACGGCTCAAAATATTTCTAAAATAGTTTCTCGTTCCAATTCAGAAATTGATTATAAAAAATTAGAATAATTTTTAGCAACGGCTAACCTTAAAGAAGCCGATCAAGAGACGGCTAAACTTATTTTAAAAATTACGCAACGGGAAAATGCAGGTTGGATTGATAAACATCATCTTGAGAAGTTTCCCTGTCAAGAATTACGCATTATTAATCAGCTTTGGTATCAAGGAAGTAATGGAAGATTTGGGTTTTCTGTGCAGAAAAAACTCTATGAAAGTTTAGGGGGGAAACAACAATATAAGGCCGACATTTGGCGTGAGTTTGGAGAGAAAGTCGGCTGGCGAAAAAATAATAATTGGCTATCTTATAAAGACTTAAATTTTAATCTCTGGGCCCCACGGGGACATTTACCCATGTTAGGAATGGAGCTATGGGGTTTTAGGGGATGGTTAACGACCTTGGTTAATCAATTAAACATCTGCCAAATTCAGTAGAAATCAGGCAAGATTCTTGGTAAAATAGTTGGAATTAGAAACAAAAAAATCAAGAAAATGAACTTATTATTAGCAACTGCCGGACAATTCCCCACCTATTTTGTGATCGTATATGTGGTTGGTTTCATTGCTGCTGTAACCATTGGTTCCATTGCTTGGTATAATTCTAAGCGCCCTGCCGGTTGGGAAAATGTTGACCGTCCTGACTATGTTCCTGATGTGAAACCAGAAGATGGAAGTGGCGAACAATCTTAACAGAATGTTGGCAGAAGTCCCTAGCTAAAAACACTCCAAAAAAATCAACATTTTTCCTTTATTGGGAATATTGGCGTTTGCCCAATCACAAGCACTGGCAAACACCAGTAAATTTTCTTCCTGGTCGGCACTCCTCCCACGCACTTAGTCGTACGGGGGTTCCTGCCGACATTTAGGTTGACAACATCTCGATAAAAGGCCGTTCTCCGCTACGCTAAAGAACGGTTATTCTACCCAGGTTTTTGGTCAAATGATTCTCATCGTTTTGAGAGCTAGATGGAAGACTCGCAGACAATTGGGGCCATGTGAGTATCAACGTTTAACCTTGCGAAGGGTTCCCAGTAAAGCTAGTCCTCCTAAACCCAATAACAAGGAAGGTTCAGGAACTGCCGTATCGGAAGTAACTATATTTTGAAGAGATAAAGTTTCAAGGGGTTGCTCCCATAATACATCAAGGTTAACAACGAAATCGTTGTAATCCCAGTCACCGCTTTTGGTATCTTCAAAGGCCAAGATAAGATCATCTTGATCAAATTCTACATCAATTCCAGAAAAAGAGAGTTCTTCGCCATCACCCTGGTAAGTTAAGGCTTGAGATTTTCGTCTGCGATAGACATCATCAGCAAAAAACCTTTTTTGCCCCCTTTGTAAGTAGAAACTGACCGGACCTCCCAAGGTGTAGTATGTATCACCCAACCATAACTCACTATCAGAGTTGATGCGTGCGCTGAGTTGATCTCCAGCTTTGGCACTCCCGTCAAAAATGGTTACAAATGTGTCAGTAGCTGCATCATGAAGACCAAAACTATTGATATGGCTAAAGCCAGCCCTTTCAAGCATCAGGGAAAAAGTAAGTTCTTTAAAGCCAATATCAGGAATGTCAATTAAACTTGAGCTAACTATCTGATTATCTTCGATTTCTCCTGTGACAGTGATTTTATCAAAAAACTGTCCCAGACTTATCTCTGCAGCCTGACTAGGAGAACTGAGTGACATCCTCCCACGCTAACTGCTAGGCAGTATAGCGTGGGCTTCCCGACTCACGACGGGATATTTCTGCCCACAGGGGTATTCCCCTACGCCAGTTATCTAGGCT